>JBDKFU010000058.1:0-7312 GCA_039798565.1 Candidatus Parcubacteria bacterium | reverse complement strand
GGTGCAACGCACCGTACTCAAGAGCGGATATTGATTGATTACTCGGGTAAGAGCGAGGGCAGGGTGCGTGATGTGCGCGTTCGCTGCACGGACGGCGTAAGCGAATTTATGATAAAGCTCGGCACGTACGGCGCAGAGGATCATCGCACCGAGTACGGGGTGAAGGTGGGCGAGCATCAGTTTGATGCGTGTGTGGGCGTGATGCATGCCCTAGGGTACGACGAAGGGAACTTGTGCCACTTTAAGAATGAGATTGTTTCAGTCGGCGGCATAGATATTGTATTAAAATCTATACCAGGATTTCCAGAACGTGGCCTTATTGAGGCAGATATAGAGGTGGCAAATGAGGGGGATATACCCGCAGCTCGCGAAACGCTACAAAAGCTATTCAGGAATAATGGCATAGAGCCACATACTGATGCGTCGTTTATTGCTTATGTTGACGGGCTCGAGGGAGAGGTCTTTCCACGTTTTCGCTATAGTGAGTACACTCCTGGATACTTTGCAAAGACGTTTGGTATATAATGCCTCTATGATCTGACCTGCATAGCCGACCGATTATCACACTCACACATATGGCTATGCATAACTACACTCACACACAAAAACAAGACGAGGAAGTATACAAAACGATTATTGGCGAAGAGGCGAGAGAAGAATCTGGGCTCGAGCTCATACCATCAGAAAATTATGTAAGTGCTGCGGTGCGCGAGGCGAGTGGCAGTGTTTTTACAAACAAATATTCTGAAGGATATCCGGGTAAGCGTTACTACGGCGGCCAAGAGTTTACTGACCAAGTCGAACAGATAGCGATTGATCGCGCTAAACAATTGTTTCGTTGTGATCATGCGAATGTCCAGCCACTTGGTGGGGCGGCGGCAAACGTCGCGGCCTATTTTGCATGGATGGACCCGGGCGACACGATTCTTGGTATGGACCTCGGACATGGCGGCCACCTCACACACGGCTCACCGGTGACGTACATGGCAAAGTTATTTAACTTTGTCCGGTACAAAATGAAAGATCCCAATACGGGCGAAATTGATTATGACGAAATGCGTGCGGTCGCAAAAAAAGAAAAGCCAAAAATTATTCTTGGCGGGTTTTCTGCATATCCACGCGAGCTCGACTGGGCAAAAATTGCTGATATTGCAAACGAAGTGGGCGCCGTTGCTATGGCAGACGTTGCGCACATCGCGGGACTCATCGCTGGCGGCGTTCTAAAAAATCCATTCGACTATGGATTTCATATCGTGACTACAACCACACATAAAACACTCCGCGGTCCTCGTGGTGGCATGATTCTCTCTCGCGGTGTTGTCTCGAGTCCACTCAAAGCCCCTGAGAAAACTATAGAAAATCTCCCGACGCTCATCGATCGAATGGTATTTCCTGGCTTTCAGGGCGGGCCACACATGCAACAGATTGCAGCAAAGGCAGTGGCGTTTGGTGAGGCGCTCCATCCGTCATTCAAAACGTACGCCGCACAAATAGTAAAAAATGCAAAAGCAATGGAGAGCGTTTTTCTTAAAAATAATGTCAGATTGCTCACCGGTGGCACCAGCAATCACTTACTCCTTGCAGATGTGTGGGGGTCGCTCTCGCTCGGGGGGAAGGACGCAGAAGATGTGCTCAATGACGTAGGGATTACGCTCAACAAAAACTCCATTGCAGATGATACGCGTAAACCGTTTGATCCGTCCGGTATCCGCTTTGGCACGCCAGCTATTACGACTCGCGGGTTTGTTGAAGCAGATTGTGCACGAGTTGCAGAGCTCATGATTGAAGTGTTGAAAAATAAAGACGACACAGCACTAAAGACACGGGTCAAAGATGAGATACGTGGGCTCGCGATGGCACATCCCGTACCCGATTCGTTTATTTAACTTGCACCTGCGGCGAGTCAGGCGTACTATAGCCTGATGAATTGGGTCGCAGAAGCACGACGAAAGCCAGGCATTCGACAAAAAGGTTGGAACACACGTGCCACTGCAACGCCACAAAAAGAAAAACCGGTACCAAAGTCAGCATGGGACCTCGCTCCGTTCCGGTATGGCCTTCTGTGTCAAAAATGTGGCGGTGCTCGGCAGAATCCTGGTGCTCCGTACGTGACTAAACAGTTTGGTTCTGAAAGAGTTTGTTCGTCTTGCTATCATCATCCGATACAGCCGACCGCACCCGCAAACCCGTTTCCATAGAGCCAATTTGCTATACTGCCCTCATGATCCATGAGGAGCTATTGGGGGCAGTACGTGCCGCGGTGAGTGTCCTGGGGGCCGACCCTTCGCGTGTGGTTCTTGAGCACCCCGCCGACCTCTCGCACGGCGACTTTTCTACGAACGCCGCACTCCAGATAGCTAAGGAGCTTAAAACCTCACCCCGGGCAGCCGCCGACCTTTTGGTAGCTGAAATCATTAAAGTGCAGCCGGCATCAGTTGAGCGCATTGATATCGCGGGTCCTGGCTTCATCAACTTTTATCTCACACGCGACGCGTTTGTGCATATGACGAGTGATATCAGTGCAGTCGGCTCAGCGTGGGGGAAGAACGCGCTCTTATCGGGCAAAAAGGTGATGGTCGAGTACTCACAGCCAAATCCGTTTAAAGTTTTTCATATCGGGCATCTTATGTCGACCGTGGTCGGCGAGTCGATATCGCGGCTTGTTGAAAACGCTGGCGCCACTATTCATCGAGCAAATTATCAAGGTGACATCGGTCTCCACATTGCAAAAGCAATCTGGGGTATTCAAAAAACAGGAAAGGACCCGCACGATGTGACAGCGTTGGGCGAGTCATATGTTTTTGGCGCGACCGCATACGAGGATGACCCTGAAGCAAAAAAAGAAATTGATGCACTCAATTTAAAACTGTACGCAAAAGACCCCGCATATCAACTAATCTATGATGCGGGTCGCGCCGCATCGTTAGCAAAGTTTGAAGAGCTGTACAAAATACTCGGCACCAAATTCGATACATACTTTTTTGAAAGCGCTATCGCACAAACTGCAATTGATACCGTACGGGACGCACTCGCGAAAGGTATTTTTGAAGAAAGTGACGGCGCGATTGTCTATAAAGGAGAGAAGGTGGGACTCCACACTCGTGTCTTTATTTCAGGAAAGGGCGCGCCCATGTATGAAGCGAAGGAGCTCGCGCTGGTCAAAGCAAAGCAGGATGTCTTTCCGTACGATTTAAACATCACCACCATAGCGGTGGAGCAGGACCAGTATTTTAAAGTTGTCGAAGCGGCACTCGCAGAGGTGTGGCCAGAGTTGAGAGGTAAGTATACGCACGTAGCGTTTGGCATGATGCTCCTCCCGACGGGGAAAATGGCATCGAGAAAAGGTACCGTCATCACGGGCGAGTCGCTCATAGAGGGGATGCGACAAGAGGCGCTTAAAAAAATGGCAGATCGCGACTTAGGAGATGATAAAGAAAAAATCGCTGATGAGGTGGCAGTCGCGGCGATAAAGTTTTCGATACTGAAGCAGGGTACAGGGAAGAATATTATTTTTGACCCCGCGGCGGCACTCTCGTTTGACGGTGACTCTGGGCCATACCTTCAGTATGCGTACACACGCGCATTGTCAGTACTCGCGAAAGCAAAGAGCGAAAAGATTCAGGCGTCAGGTGCGATGGCTCCAGTGGAGCCGGTAGTACTTGAGCGCATTTTGTATCGTTTCCCGGAAGTAGTTGAGCGTGCCACGCTTGAAAACGAGCCGCACCTCGTCACGACATTTCTTGTTGAAATTGCAGGCCTCTTTAATAGCTGGTATGCGTCTGAAAAAATTGTCGACCCTATCGACCCACACTCACCATACAAAGTCGCGCTGACTGAGGCATTTGCTACCACCATGAAAAATGGTCTCTGGCTTCTCGGTATTTCGACGTTGGACAAAATGTAGTATTGGTCGGCGCTTGCTCGGGTCAGCCGCCTCCACTCCCTGCACAGCGGCTACGCTACGGTGTCTAACCCCTCACGTCGCCGACCACGGAGCTTTGTGATAGTATTAAAAAATGGCTGAAGATAAAGGCCAGAAAAAAACTGATACCGCGCTTCGAGAGGAGGAGGTACTGAAATTCTGGAAGGACAATTCAATTTTTGAACAATCGCTTAAAAAACCTGCACCAAACGGCGAGTTTGTGTTTTATGATGGTCCGCCCTTTGCAACGGGGCTCCCACACCACGGCCATTTGCTCGGCTCAACTTCAAAAGATTTATTTGGTCGGTATCGCACCATGCGCGGGTATCATGTTCGCCGTCGCTGGGGCTGGGACACACACGGACTCCCGATTGAATCGTTGGTAGAAAAGAAGCTCGGGCTTAAAAATAAAAAAGAGATTCTCGCACTTGGTATTGAAAAGTTTAACGAAGAGGCGCGCTCCTTGGTTTTAGAGTACGTGGGGGAGTGGAAGCGGTACATCGAGCGGCTTGGGCGCTGGGTTGATTTTGATAATTCATATAAAACACTCGACGCATCGTACACAGAGAGTGTGTGGTGGGCGCTCAAGGAGATACATAAGAAAGGGAATTTGTATGAAGGACGTAAGGTATTGATGTACTGCCCGCGCGACGAGACGGTGCTCGCAAAAGCAGAAATTGCGATGGATAACACCTATAAAGATATCACTGAAGAGGCGGTGTACGTGAAGTTTCGCCTGCGGTCACCAGAACAACTCAACATTCAAACGCCGGCGTTTATGGTCGCGTGGACGACGACACCGTGGACCCTGCCGGGTAACGTTGCACTTGCAGTCGGGCCTGACATTGACTATGTGTATGTGCGCCAGGGCGACGAGACACTTATCGTTGCGAAGGAGCGCGCGGCAGCGCTTGGTCTCGCTGTCGACTCTGTTCAAACCATTAAAGGCGCAATGCTCGCGGGGCAGTTGTATGAGCCCTTGTATGAAATAGAAAAAGTAAAAGCGCATGATGGTAAGAAGTGGCAGGTGCTCACAGCGGATTTCGTCACCACCACGGACGGATCGGGCATCGTGCACACCGCGGTTATCTATGGTGAGGACGACTATGCACTTGGATTAAAAGAAGGGCTCCCGATGGTCCCGATATTGAATGCGAACGCGACATACAACACTGATGCGCCAGAATTTATTCGTGGCGAATATATTAAAAAAGCTGAAGCAAAAATAAAAGCTGATTTAGAGTCGCGAGGACTACTCTTAAAGAAAGAGTCGTATACACATAGCTACCCGCATTGTCATCGGTGCGGCACACCTCTTATCTACAATGCAGTTTCTAGTTGGTTTATTAATATACAGGGTATAAAAGAAAAGCTCCTCGCTGAGAACGAAAAAGTGACATGGGTGCCAGACCACTTAAAGCACGGCCGTTTTCAAAAAATAGTCGAGAGCGCACCTGACTGGACCATTAGCCGTAATCGTTTTTGGGCGAGTCCGCTCCCTATATGGAAGGACGCACAGGGCGGTGTCACTGTCATTGGTTCCTTAGACGAGTTGAAATCACTCACCAAAAAGTCGGGCAACAAATATTTTGTTATGCGTCATGGTGAGGCAGAGAACAATACACTCCACATTCTTAATTCGACCAATGCACATCCCGTGTCGCTCACAGAGAAGGGGCGCGAACAAGTGCTCGCCGCTGATGTTAAAAAACTTGGTATCACCAAAATAATTTGCTCGCCGATTCTGCGCACGAAGGAGACCGCCGAGCTTGTGGCAGACGCGATTGGATATCCAAAGGACGCAATTGAGTATGACGAGCGACTTCGCGAGGCGGACTTTGGCGAGTACGATGGGAGAAGCGTAGAGGATTTTGTGCGTTGGGTAGCGACCAAACGTGAGTGGCTCACGACCGCGCCGCCGGGTGGAGAAACACTCCACGACATTAAGCGTCGTATGGGTGACGCACTCTATGCGATAGAAGAAAAGTATAAAAACGAGACGGTGCTTATCGTGAGTCACGACAAGCCGCTCACGATGCTGTTTGCTGCTGCACAGTCGCTCGACGATGCACATCTTGATGGTCCGTCATTAGGGACAGGTATGCTCATAAAAAATGCAGAGGTGCTCGCGCTGCCGTTCGTTCCGGTCCCACATAACCGTGCATACGATTTGGACTATCACCTGCCGTACATAGATGAAATCGCACTAGAAAAGGACGGTGTGCCACTGCGTCGCGTGCCAGAAGTTATCGACAGTTGGGTAGAGGCGGGCTCAATGCCGTTTGCAGAGTATCACTATCCATTTGAAAACAAGGAGCAGTTTGAACGCCGCACCCCGGGAGATTTTATTTCTGAGTACATCGCGCAGACACGCACCTGGTTTTATTATTTGCACGTGCTCGGTGTAATGCTCTTTGATCATCGTGCGTTTACGAATGTAGTGACGACGGGCACCATCCTTGCGGGAGACGGCGAGAAGATGAGTAAGTCAAAGAAAAACTTTACTGACCCGTCTGCGCTTATGGACGCGTATGGCTCTGATGCGCTCCGCTATTACCTCATGTCGTCAGTGGTGATGCAGGCGGAAGATTTTAATTTTCGAGACGACGACCTTCGTGACGTCCATAACAAGGTTGTAAACATTCTGCGCAACACACTCTCGTTTTATACGCTCTACAAATCTGAGCGCGTACCAGCGAAAGAGGAGTCACGCCACGTGTTGGATCAATGGATTCTCTCGCGGCTGAATCAGGTCATCATCGAATCGACGGCGGCGCTTGATGCATTCGATACCGTGCGTGCGACTCGTCCGATGAAACAATTCGTCGATGATTTTTCAACATGGTATGTGCGGCGCTCTCGCGATCGCGTGAAGAGTGACGACGAGGCGGACAAGCAGGCAGCGCTTAATACACTGCACGTAGTTTTTTCTGATCTGAGTAGAGTCATCGCGCCGGTGATGCCGTTTATTGCTGATGAAATTCATCAGGCAATACGAGGTGACGCAGATCCTATTTCTGTGCACCTGTCTGACTGGCCAGAGCCGTGGTCAGTGAACGAAGAGCTTATAAAAGATATGACCGAGGTTCGCCGTGTCGTGACCTTGGCGCTAGAAGCTCGGCAAAAGGCGAACATAAAAGTACGTCAGCCTCTCGGCAGTCTTAAAATTAATGCACCGGCGCTGCACAATAAGCCTGACTTGCTCGCACTTATCGCAGACGAAATCAATGTAAAAAGTGTTGTAGTGCAAGAAGGGATTGAAAGCATATCGCTCGACACGACCATCACCCCTGAGCTGCGAGAAGAGGGGGAGCTCCGCGACCTTATCAGACAGGTGCAGGAGTTACGAAAAACGGCTGGTCTTAATCCTCACGACAAAGTGGTGCTCAG
>JBDKFU010000057.1:0-35223 GCA_039798565.1 Candidatus Parcubacteria bacterium | reverse complement strand
GATCGTTTGCAAAACCAGTATTGCCTTGGACTGCGGGGAGGTTGATACCGCTCGCTTGCATGTCAGCGATGACTGCTGGGCTGTTGTATGCATCTGCTTCTCCGTGGTTGATGGTGGATGGAGGGCTTGTCGTTTGTGTACCGGTACCCGAGCACGTAACGGTATAGGTAGTGCTTAACGATGGAGAGACAATGGCTGAGCCACTGGTAGCGCCTTGTGTATTGAAATTAGTTCCTGCACACGACACCGCGCCCGTTGATGACCATGTAAGGAGTGACTGCTCTCCGCTCAAAATTGAGGTCGGGTTGGCAACGAGTGAAGCCGTCAATGTAGGGGTGGGGTTGCCAGCGCCAGCTGAGTCCCCTGCCCAGTGTTGAAATGAGCTCGTGAGGGTCCCTGCTGGCGGAGTTGATGGCCCAACTGTTCCGCCTTGATAAATCTGATACATGAAAACGTGTGAACCGATAGCGGGCGCCTTTGGCGTCGCACGTCGATACTGCACTGAACAACATTGTCCGGGACCGGACATATAGAACTGACAGTCCATGGTCGCGAGCGGCTTTGCAGATATTGCGGCACCAGTGTCCTGCACATCTCCATACTCGAGGAGAAGCGTACCGCCAACACACTGCGAGTTATTTTGAAGTGTAAAACCCGGTATCGTGTACTGCGCGTGCGCAACTGCAGCACTAGAAAATACAACGATAGTGAGGAGTGAAATTAAAAGTGCGCGGGTCATGGTGTAGTTACTATTGATGCTAATCCGTCTATGGTAGAAACTTTTGAAACACTGCCAGAATTAAGTCGAATCGCATAAATCTCTGTTGTATCCCCCACCAACGCAGTAGCGACCAAAATGCTGCCGTCGTCAGTAAAGCCGAGCGAGTTAGGATGTAAGTCAGTATTCAAATAGCTTGGCAGATACGTCCCGCGCGCCGAGCGGTCAAACACCTGCACAGAATTATCTGCGGGATTCATCCATGCAATACGGTCGCCCCCCGCCCAAACGGCAAGAGGAGTGCGTAATGTAGGTGAAACTGTTGAAGCAATGAGGACCGAGGTACGATTTTGAATATCTGCCATAACCACGCCCGCCGGCGTGAGACCAATGACCGATCCATCCGCACGCTGATAGAGCTTTGCACTCGAACTGACGATCAAATTTGCATCTATCGACTCGTTTTCTACAAGCCCTTTGTCAGAGAGTGTGTAAGTGTAGAGCGTTCGGCCTCCCGTTTCAACATCACGGACAATGAGTGATACACTGCCCTTCATTTGTGTCATCGACCACACTGCGTAAAATATGCCGCCAATGACGACAAGCACAACGAGCATGAGAACGACACGAAAGACACTGAGACGGTGATGCGATGGTTCTGGATTTAAAACACCAATCGGTGGTTGTGTAGCTGGTGGCATTACATCAATGGTAGCACTGTTAAAACTCTGCAACTGTTTTGCCCACAGGCTGGACATTATATGCCCTTCAAAAAATCAATGTTCTCTTGAAAGCTCTCTGCTTTTTTAATTACTGAGTCACCATACGCCGCAACTGATTTGTTTTTGCTGCAGCCAGAGCCAGAATAGTACCTGCACGCCGCATTCCACTCTGCAGTGAACGTACCTCCATCGGCACCGTTATCTTTCATTAAAAGTCCGGTTGCAATAATAGCCGTTTTTGCGTCCCACGGATCAGGAGTACCACTTATGCCGAGCGCTGCACGAAGTCGCGCTTCGTATAACACCCACGTTGAGGGGATAAACTGCGTCGGACCCATAGCGCCACCGTATCCGCCCGGTGCCGGACACGAGACCGGGGTCGCACCCCACATCCTGCCGAGTGCCGTCGTTATACGCTCGAACGGTACCGTATCGCGCGGCGATTTCATAACTCCACTAAATACTTTGCCGGTATTTTTACCGACACCATCCCCCGTATCTAGGCTCGATATGTAGCAGGAGCCAATGTTTTTGCCCAAATCAGACTCTTGGGACAGAATGGCCAGTATCATCGCCGGTCGTACACCGGTCTTCTCAGAGGCAACTGCAGCAAACTCGACTGCATCGCCAAACGAGATGCCTTCGACGTCACGCAGGGGGAACAATGCATTTCGTATTTGCTCCGCCTTACGCTGTCTTTCTGCAAGCACGGTCGAATATTGCTTCTCTTGGTTTTTCGTTATAGACAGCAGTGTCTGCTTCTCTCTTTCATTAGCGGCAATTTGTTTTTTTGTGCGCTCAACATCATATTTTGCATCAAGTTCTTGATTTTGCTTCTCAGTCAGTGCTATCTTTTGCTCCTCCGTTAGCGCCTTTACAGTACGCACCTCGTCAAATAACCCCTGCAAATCGCGACGAACAAAAGCAAGCGCTTCTATCCCGCCATAAAAAGATGAGAAGTCGTCAGCGGATAACACGAGCTCTGCTACTGATCGCTCGTCAGACTCAAATTGTTTACGCAGCATGTTCGCGAGTGACAGCCGGCTACGTCGCAGCTTTTCCTCATAGCTACTTATCTGCTGCGTCTTTTGAGCGATATCGTTGCCCAATTTCGTAACGGTCACACCACGCTGTCGTATCTCTGCCTCAGCCTTTTTAATCAACGCATTCAGCGCGGTGACGTCGCCCTGCAGACTATTCTTCTTACCCCTCGTTTCATCAAGAACCTTCTGCCACTCGCCTATCTCTGCTTGAATCTTGTTATATTCGTCTTGTAGACGCGCCTTATCCTCTTCGCTCAAAAACTCCGCCGATACCGGTGACGGTGCATACAAAAATGCACCGCAGAACACGATCATGATTACACTGAAAACAAAAAAAGCGCGCATACCTCTAAGTATAACGCGCAGGAAATCTGTGTGTGACGGTCCTAGGCAGCTGGCGCGTCGCCCTCAATCACCTCCTCTTCCTTCTTTCCGCGCTCTACGGCGTCGCCGATCGCTGACATATCAACTGCAGTTGGAGCCTCTTCAATGACCTCCTCGTTTGCAGCTGCGATGAGTGCGATTACTTCTTCTGCGTTCGTAACGAGAGTTACGCCAGATGGAAGCGTTATGTCCTGTGCAAGTACTTGGTCACCGATAGCGGCAAGCGTAGAGATATCCACCATAAGTTCGTGTGGGAGATTCATCGGGTCGGCCTCAACCTCAAGCTCGTGCATGGTCTTAACCAAGTTTGCGCCCTCCTTAACTGCTGGTGATTCACCAACGAACTCAAGGGGTACCTGTACACTCACCTTCTGACCCTTAACAATCGCGTAGAAATCAGCGTGACGGACAGTACCAGTGAGTGGGTCGTGGTCTACCTCGTGGATAAGTGTCGGAACGGTTTCGCCATCGATAGAGACATTGACGACGGTTGACTCGCCTGCCGCCTTAAAAAGCTTCTCGAACTCGCGAGTATTGAGGGTAATTGATGTCGACTCCTGCTTAGGACCGTATACGACCGCCGGCATTTCACCCCCCTTACGGAGGTCTGCCACAGCCTTCCCGAGCGCGGTGCGCTTTGATGCCTTGATATCCAGTGCTGCCATAGTCCCCCTACTATACCCGATACTATCGAAAAATCAAAGGTCCCGAGTCCACGATTTTGGCCACCAGAAGAATGAGCGAACATGCAGGTAGTCTCGAAGCCTTGTAAAGAAAATAAGGAAGAGAAAGGCTACTGAGAAGAGGCACCACACTGCCGGCTGCTCATTAACGTTTGACGTCGTCAAAAATGAAAGTATGGGTCCCGTAACAACGCTAAAAATGACCCCCTTCCACGATCCGTACAACAGCGGGAGGATAAAGACTGCGAGCGCGTACGCCGGCACGTATGGCAGGGCGTCGTTGAGTGGCACCGACCACGCAAGGTGCCATGAGCCGGTGAGTGTGCAAAGCTCTGATCCACATAGGTACGACCCCACCTGACACTGAGCAATCCCGTCTATCGGATAAACGCGCACGAGCATAATGACGGCCATTGCAAAACAGAACGCATAGACCCACGGGAGAATCCGCTGCCGTACCCCCTTTGGTATGAAGTACATATAGAGCGCATTAAAAAAGAACGGTTGAAAGGCAATGTGGAAGTAGCTGAGCAACGTCAGCAGTTGATTCTGCGTCGACGTACAGTTGTTTATTACTGGATAACTTAAGGCCTGGAGCACCTCCATGCCGACAAAGTACGCGAGCGGCACCCACAAAAGGGACGAATCCCCTCTACGGTATGAATAGATAGTTGCTGCAGCGCCAACAATGGCAAGTCCTGCGGATGCCTCTAAACTCCAACACATAGCACTATTTAAGCATGGTGAAATCCCTACGTTTGCTTAAATTCTGTGTAGTTTGTTTCTAACTCTTTAAGCAATACATCACCAAGTTCTTTAATCACCGGGTCGACGGCGAATGTGTCAACGCCGTACCGCATCGTAAAATCATAGTGTGGTTTAAACATCACACTGTTTGTGTATTCAATGCACTGGAGCTTCCCTTCAAACTTATCAAGCGCTCGCACCACGCGCGCTTCATATGATGACTGATTTTCAAACTCGAGCCACAGCTCCATAAGTCTTTCAGCTTCAGCGTGCGGCAGTTTTGCAAAAATGATTTCTGCCGCACTCTTTTCTCGTTCAAACTTCTCTTCTGCTAATTTTTCATTAAACGCGTGTGAGTCCTCGCCGGTGCCGGACGCACCTAATGGGCTTGGGTCCCCTGCGATAAGCTCGGGGATGTCATGGATGAGCAGCATGGTCATCGCCTTTTTAAAATCGATGGGTTGCGCAAGTCGAGATTCAAGCACCACGAGGAGCATCGCCATGCGCCACGAATGGTCAGCGTTCGACTCATAGTGGTGTGGCTTTGGATACTCCCTCCAAAACGTTTGTCCAACAAACCGTTCTAGCTTTTTAAAACCCTCCAGGTACGTCGTAAACTCAAATATTTTCTTAATGTCGTTCATGCCACTCACTCCTTCATACCAAACTTTGTTTTCATGCCGAGAAATGTCCCAGCTGCGATACCGAGTGCATATATTACTATTGCAATCATACTCCTATCCGAGTCGAGCTGCGTTAAGATGTTGTACAGCACCGCCATGGTGACCACTGTGGCAAGAAATGAGAGGGTTGTTGCTGGCCAGATTTTTTCTTTTGCGATATAGCGCCAGTTTAATGTGACTAAAAAGTCCTGCAACACTCCTGCAAAAAAATAAATAACGAGTTCCATAACTATTTTTTACTTGTGAATAAAGTCTCAAACGGGTTTGCGCGATACGCTGACCAATAATCATCCCCGAGTTTTGCCACGTCACTTTCTGCAATAGTGGGGTCGCTAAACTCTGCGCTAGAGAACCCAGCGTCTTGAAACGCCTTTCTAATAGTCTCTCGCTGCCACTCAAAGTTAAAGAAGTGCAGGACCGGCCTGTCTTCGCCATCCTTCATATTTTGATATATGGCCACTTTGCGTTGAGCGCCGTCGCCCCGCACATCGTCTGCCAGCTCAAGCGCCACACCGTACTTAGGATCAGTGGGCAGTTGAACTCCGGCTGGCTCAATCATGGCCACAAACGTACCACCCGGCTTCAAACTGGCATAAATATTTTGCGCAAGCAACGTCAGCTCGATTTTTGTTTGTGCGTGATCAATGAGAAAAAAACCTAACACCATATCTAACTTCCCAAAATACTTTTCCGGGAACTCATGATTGAAGTCTTTTGAATACGCATTCAAAATTGAATACTCTATTCCCTGTTTCTTTTTGAGCTCTATTTCACGCGCGAGGCTAATCTGCCGAAATGACGTATCAATACCAATAACTTGAGCGGCGCCTGCCTCTTTAGCAATACGTGCTCGGTGTCCACTCGCAGAGTGGAATACTCCCACCGCCCCACCCTTTCCATACTTCTCCACTTGAGCAAACGCATTTGGGTCGTAGACGTACTTTTGCATCGGTGTGGCCTCTACCAACTGATACTCAACGGCGATTGAATCGTATTGACGCTTATCTACATGTTCTGGATGATTGTAACCGGCATACTGGTCGTTAATCAATGCAAATGCTTCTTCATAACTTTATGCAAAATGATCACAAAAAAAACGAAGACACTCGTGCTTTCGCTTTTCAACGCCTGGAACAATTCCAATTACTTCTTTGTCATACAACTCTTTTGCAATAGTAACCTCACAGGCGGTCCCAAGGGATGGTGCAGAAAAATCTGCGACGATAATATCTGATTCCTTAATCCACTTTTTATCTTTTGCAAGGATGAACGACGGATCATACTCCTTGGTTCTAAAATCCTCTTCAAACTGGTACCCAATAAATTGTTCTGGAAGTTCAAGATTATATGTTGCCGCAAGTGCGTGCAAATCTTCTCGCTCTTTGGTGAGTGCCTCGAATGTTTTGCCAGTAAATGGCATCGAGATGAAAACTTTTATTTTTTTGTCTGACATGCGCTTATTTTAACAAATCTAAATGAGCTGCGGATTGGTCGCGGGTGAGGCCGACTTTTTTGCCGGGGTTGAAGATGTTGAGCGGGTCAAAGATTTTTTTGACCTGCTCAAAGAGCGCGTACATCTCGTGCCCAAACTGCGTTTCAACGTAGGGTGTACGTATCATACCGTCGTTATGCTCACCTGAAATAGAACCCTTATATGACAAGACAAGCGTATGCACTTTCTCGACCAGCTCACGCATTAGTGAACCAATACGTGGATCCTTGAAATCGAGAAGTGGAAAGATATGAAAGTTTCCATCCCCCACGTGACCCGTCACTGCATACGGAAACCGGTATGCATCAAGTATCGCAGTAAGTTTTGGAAGAAACTCTGGCAGTGATGGCGGTGGGACAACAAAGTCATCGATGATGGGTGCAGTTCTTTTTCCGCGCACTTTTTTTCGAAGCAAGTTAAACGCCTCGTGACGGATAGTCCAATACTTTTTTGCCGCGTTCTGATTTTTTGCAATGCGGATGCCTGCATGCGTGTGGAGACTCCTCAGTTCAGTACGCATCGCCCGCGCTCGCGAAAGCGCCTTGCCCTGCTCGTCGTCGCGAAATTCAATTAACAGCACCAACTTTGGCACACCACCGGTCGCCAGCATCCACATCTCTGGTAAAAATGAAATGCCGAGCGACACAATATTCGCACCCATCTGTGACACAAACTCAGGAAAATATTTAACTGCAAGTCGAAAGGTATGGTCATCATACGATTCAAAACTATCAGGATTATTCTTTAGCACTGTAGGGATAATGGGGCCCAACTCCTTCAGGTCATTCAAAAAAACCACTACCATTGATGCGTATTTCTTTGGTCGAACGAGTGAAAAGTGAATGTCGGTGATAATACCGAGAGTCCCCTGTGCGCCGACCATAAGCCGAGCGAGATTTAGTTTGGATACCCCATCGCCAATGTCCCAGAGCGCATACCCAGACGAGTTTTTTTCTACCGCTGGTTTGTGGGTCTCAATAACCATTTTGTTATTTTGCAAAAGACTAGAACACGCACGGTACACATCTCCCTCGAAGCCGTGCTCAGCGAGTTTTGCTTTGAGCGCTGCACCTTCCAAATTTTTTAGCGTATGCACCATGCCGTCTGCCATCACTACATCGAGTGATTCAACGTAGCGTGCCGTCTTTCCATATTTTAAATTTTTTTCGCCCCCAGCGTTATTCCCCACCATGCCACCGACGGTGCAAATCTCACGACTCGCCGTGTAGCTCGGCAGCTCTTGTCCGGTCAGCTTTGTCGCCTTATCAAAGTCGCGAAAGTAGGTACCGGGCAGCACCTCAGCATGACCGTCAGTTACCTTTGAAACGCCTGAAAAATACTTCAACATATCAACAACGATGGACGTGGTGAGCGGGCCACCCGACATATCGGTGCCTGCAGAACGCGCGGTGAGTGATACTGACTCGCCGTCTCTTTTTTTCTCACTCACCAACGTCACCAGCGCTTGAATATCCTTTGCATCTCGCGGGCGCACTACAACCTCAGGCATAACACGATACACACTCGCGTCACGGCTCACGAGCTCACGCGCCGAGGCTCCGTCATCGACATCACCACGTATCACCCGCTTTAAATCGTCAACCAGCGTCATACATCTATAGTACACGAGATACGATATACTAAACGTATGAAAAATATGGACTTTGTGACAGTTGGAGACACTGTCGTGGACGATTTTATTAGACTCAAAGATGCGGCAGTACACTGCAAAGTCAATCACGAGGAGTGCGAACTATGCGTGCGCTTTGGTGACAAGGTACCTTTTGAATCCTCGACTATCGTATATGGCGTCGGTAATGCTGCAAATGCAGCAGTGTCAGCTGCAAGACTTGGTCTCTCCGTCGCACATATCACCAACATCGGGAAAGATAGCAATGGCGATAAGATAGTCGAGTATTTTAAAACGGAGAATATTGATACCGGGTATGTTACTCAGCAGCCCGCGGTTCCTACTAACTATCACTATGTCTTATGGTACGAGGACGAACGCACCATTCTCGTGCATCAAAACGAGTACGAGTACACCTTCCCCCACGATTTGCCCGAGCCAAAAACAATTTATTTTTCATCGATTGGTGAGAAGGCGCTCCCCTACCGAGACGAGCTGGCGGAATATTTACATCAACACCCAAACACTTTTTTCGCCTTTCAACCTGGCGTGTTTGATATCAAGGTGGGGGTCGAACGACTAAAGCGATTGTACTCTCGTGCTGACTTGTATGTGGTGAACAAGGAAGAGGCACAGCGTGTCTTGGGCCTCCCTGATACCGCCGACGATATACCACCACTTCTAGCCGGCCTCGCTGCACTGGGTCCCAAGAATGTCATCATCACTGATGATAAAAATGGTGCGTACGCACTCCAAGCAGACGGTACTACCTTTAACTTACCTATGTACAAGGACCCTAACCCACCTATAGAGCGTACCGGCGCCGGTGATGCTTTTTGTTCAACGGTTGCTGCATATATGACGATGGGTGGCGTCACATTAAAAGACGCGATGCAGCGTGGACTCATTAACGCGGCTTATGTTGTCCAAGACATTGGCGCTCAACGCGGACTTTTAAAAAAAGAAAAGCTCGAATCGCTTTTTAACGCTTTGGCTCAGTAGCGCCTTTAGCTTCTAGCGCAAGCTTTGCACTATCGACTAACCAGCGGTGCTCAGCGGAAAGCTCGCGAATCTGTTTTTGTTGTTTTTTTAATGCGTTAATCTGTGAGCGAATCCCCCACGCGACTCGTGTTGCAGCTCTTCGTCTCCCACTATGCTCATCGAGTTTTGCGGCAATTTTCTCTGACGGCCAACTGGACGGGATTTCTCCTGGCCCATTAACTTCATGATTACTTTTTCGTCCCATGTCGATACCTTACACGACTCAAGAGTATGGGTCAACTATCAGATTTCTTTTGGCTCAAAACCCTCTTCGCGAAGTTGGTCGTTGACGTTATGGATGTTGTTGATGGTGTCCGGTGTCATTTTGTAGGTGTCTTCTAGCACGTCCCCCTCTCGCCCAATGATGAGTGCATAGGCAAGAGCAAACAGTGCCAAAATAATGAGTCCGAAGAGCGGTGCGTTTACTTTAGGATTGTGCATGGTTTAGTACCAATAGCCGTACTCTTTTACTTCTTTAATGTTTTGTTCGTCCAAGATGTGTGCGTGGCGACCGAGGACAAAGTCGGCGCACGGCACGACAATATTATAATTCATGCGAATACCCTTGTGATGGAGGTAGTGATGGAGGTAGTGATAGCGAGCGAGGTACTTGTATGCGGTATATTTCGTCCACCACGGGTGACGTGGGTTGTGCATCTCGGGGTGGAGTGTATTCCACGCATAGCGGTGCAGTACCATGAGAACAAAAAAGACTATCGCGGGCACCAGCGTTCCAATAAATACTCCTATGAAAGAAAAAAGTGCGCCGACCAGTATTGCACCTGACAACGTCGTCTTCCACTTAATGTACATGTTTACATGCCTCCCAACGGGGTCAGGTTCGTGATTAAACTGCTTGAAGTACGTATCGTGATGCAGTCCTCTGTGCTCATAAATAGTGCGCGCTAACCCCGGAAAAACGGTATACGCCCACTCGGGTAAAAACCGGCGGTGCATAAACCACGCATGCATGATGTACTCACCAAAAGAGATCACCACGAGCGCGACAGGGATACTGATTGCAAGCTGTACCACCCAGCCAAACAGTGTGACTGGCAAAAGACTAACAAGTGCGTCCATAGGGCGTGTACGTATTAGTATACCCTATCGAGGTGCGTCGTATCGCGCAGGCCGCGGACGCTTTGCAAGTACTATCTGCCAGAGCTGACAGTAGCGCGCACGAAATGTTCCCGCACAAGACAGAAGATAGAACCGCCACATGCGATAGAAACGCGGCGTATAGTGCTTTGCAACGTTGATGAGTGACCGATCAAAGTTTCTATACCACTCCATCAGCGTTCTATCATAGTCTGGACCAAAATTCTGCCAATCCTCAATGACGAACAATCGTTCTGCAGCGCGACCGATTTGTGCAACTGACGGGAGCATCCCGTTTGGAAAGATGTACTTATCAAGCCAGGGGCTACCGGCTCGAACAGACTTGTTCGAGCCTATTGTATGCAAAAGAAAATAGCCACCATCCTTTAAAAGCGCGTGAGCTTTTTTCATATAGGTTCGATAGTTTCTATACCCTACATGCTCAAACATGCCAATAGAGACGATGTGATCATAGGGCCCATCCGACACATCACGATAGTCCTGCACGCGGATCTCGACGGGGAGTCCCTGAGTGCGCTCGCGACCCAGCGCAGCCTGTTCTTTAGAAACGGTAATGGCGACAACTGATGCACCATATTTTTCTGCTGCGTATCCTGCAAAACTCCCCCATCCCCCACCAATGTCTAAGACTCGGTCGCCACTCTTGAGTCCAATTTTTTTGCATATAAGGTCAAGTTTTGCCTTCTGTGCCTCTTCAAGACTACGTGCTTCTTTCCAATACCCACAGGTATAGGTCATACGGCTATCAAGCATGGCAGCGTACAAATCGTTGCCCACATCGTAGTGCTTTTCGCCCACCTCAAACGCACGGTGTTTGTTCTGCATATTGAACAACCAGCTCGATATGAAGTAGCCTATCGTACGAATATTCACCAAAGCGGTGTAGTTAAACCCAGCCCGAAAGAGACGATTAACAAGCTCGGCCATGTCGTCCACATCCCACCAGCCGTCCATATAGGACTCCCCCGCGGCCAACGTCCCGCCGGCCAGTACACTGCGATAAAAACGCTTGTCATGCACGCGGATATCCCATGGGTTTGGGCCATCAACGGTCACCCCTGCTTGTGCAAAAAGCTCTCGCACTTTCCGTTCCGCCCCCGTCATGGGCGAATACTATGTTCTTTTCAGTATTTTATCAACCGCAGCGACTATGGCCGTCGAATCTAGTCCGTACTCCTTGTAGAGCTCAGCCATGGTGCCAGACTGGCCAAATCGGTCGCGAACAGCAACAAACTCCATAGGCACAGGATGCACCTGAGAAAGAAATTCTGCGACTGCACTCCCGAGCCCGCCCGCCGCTTGATGCTCTTCAACCACAACAACACGCCCTGCCTCGCTCGCTGCTTCAAGTATAGTCACCGTGTCTAACGGCTTTATGCTGTGCGAATTGAGTACTGACACACGCACCCCTGTATCAGACAATGCCTTCGCTGCTTTAAGCGCCTCGTGCAATAGTGAGCCACAACCTATGATGGCGACCTGTGGCGACTCATCGCGCCAAAGATAGTATGCCTTCCCTATTTCAAACGGAGTTTCAGTCGTGGTTATAACGGGAGTTTTCTCGCGACCAAAACGAATGTATGACGGTGCGTTATTAAACGCGATAGCGTTTGTCGCTTTTCTTGCTTCTTCCATATCTGACGGCACGACGACAACCATATGCGGCTGCATACGCATGAGCCCAATATCCTCGAGCGCCTGATGCGTCGCACCATCGGGTCCAACCGATACGCCTGCATGCATACCGCAGATTTTCACTGGCACATTATTGATGCTTATGGTTGTGCGTATCTGTTCGTTATTTCTTCCGGGCGAGAATGCAGCATAAGAAGTGATGAAGGGGATTTTTCCATAGTTCGCCATACCACTTGCAACCGCTGCAAGATTTTGCTCTGCCACACCCATCTCGATATACCGCTCAGGAAACTTTTTTTGAAACCATTCTGCACGAGTAGATTCTGCAAGATCAGCGCAGAGTACGACAACACGCTTATCTTTAGTCCCCGCTTCAACAACGCCCGTACCAAACCCGTCGCGCATCAGCGCCGCCTCGACGTCAGCGTCGAGTACTTTTGGATTTAGTTTTGCATCTACGTTCAGCATATCTATATTGTACTGCCCTTCAACTGTAGACGGCGGACTATGAGCCAGATAAGAAGTGCGCCTGACACCAGACCGAGCACAATAGGCTGCAGCACAGTGGTGAGATTATATGATTCAAGCGCGAGCATGTTAAAGAAATACACAAACGTAACTGCTGCCCAGAAGCTCAGTGTCTCTTCTTTCGGCTTTGCATACGACTTTCTAAATGTAGGTATGTATCCAATACTATCAACAACTACTGCGATGATAAGCGCGTAGAGCGGATTGTCAGTTACTATCCATACCGCGATACCAATAAATGCGCCAATGAGACTGAACGTGTCGAGTCGCGTAATCCCCTTTTCGCCATAAAAGAATGAGAGTCCAACGATACTGAAAGCTTGGAGCGCGCCGACGCCCGTGAGCCATGCCCCCACCCCAGCACCCGTAGCAACTTGAGCGAAAAAAGCGATGCCCTGCAACAACCCCCAAATAATCCAAGAGTACAAATGTGGTTTGGTATTACCCTTAAACACATCGCGATAATACGGAATATACGCAACCACTCCAATGATGATTGAAGCGATCGCGACATACGTTTTGTAGTCCTCCATGGCTTATGCGTATTCACCCTCCACTTTACCGCCCGCAGTGCGGATTTCTTTTAAGAATCGTTCTGCCTCTTCTTTCTTTGGCGGTTTGCCATGCCAATGAAAATCAAACTCAATTTCTGGCACCCCCTTCCCCGGGATGGTGTGTGCGAGTATGAGCGTTGGTTTTTCAAAGATCGCTTTCGCTTTTTCGCATGCGTCGACAATTTCTTCAAAGTTATGTCCGTCTATCTCGATAACATGCCAGCCAAACGCCTCGTACTTATCGCGAAGTGGCTCGAGCGGCATCACGTTCTCGGTCATGCCATTAATCTGAATATTATTTCTGTCGATAATGGCGGTGAGATTTCTGAGCTTGTTGTTCCCTGCCCACATAGCAGCCTCCCACGTGTTACCGCACTGCTGTTCTCCATCACTCATCAAACAGTATGTTCTAAACTTGGCACCATCCATGCGCGCTGCATATGCAATGCCCGCAGCTTGGGACAATCCAGAGCCAAGTGGTCCTGATGTAGTCTCAAGACCAGGTAGCCGCTCTCGCTCAGGGTGGCCCTGAAGTCGTGAGCCAAACTTTCTCAGCGTTAGTGTTTCTTCGATTGGAAAGTAGCCTGCATGCGCCATAGTGGCGTAGCGAATCGGCGTGATGTGACCGTTTGATAGGACGAGCCTGTCGCGCTCCGGCCATTCTGGCTTTTTAGCATCGTGATTTAAAATATGAAAATAGAGCGCAACAAAAATATCAGCCATGCCCAACGGGCCCGCCGTGTGCCCACTCCCCGCTGCAACCAACATTTGAATAAGCGTCTCACGTACTGCTCGAGCCTTTTGTGAAAGTATTAGTTCTTTTTCTTCTGTGAGGTATGCCATGGTTATACGTTTTGAAAATCCTTCAGTGCTTGACGTGGCGAATTGGCGTGCACAATACCAGAACCAACTATTAACCGATCAGCGCCGGCATCAAGTAGTGTGCCAGCATTGTCGAGGCGAACGCCGCCATCTATCTGAATAGTAGCATCAGGAAACTCGGCACGGATTTTTTTGATGACGTCATACACACGATCATCAAGCTCTTCACCCTGGACACCAAGATGTGCTATCCCCATGATTTGAATAAAATCTACGCGCACGAGTGCAGCGTGCACCCGCTCCCACGGCGGATCAAGATCGATGGCGAGGCCAAGTTCGACCGCACCACCCACTGTATCCATAACGGCCGCCCAATCATGACGGCTCTCGAGGTGAACGACTACAGAAGACGCCCCCGCAGCAAGCCAAGACGAAATATGACTCTCGGGCTCCTGCACCATCAAGTCAATTTGAAAATTAAAATCCTGCCACTGCGGGAGCCCCTCATCCCCCTTCACAATTTGTGCAAAGCGCGCACGGTCACGGGGGTAGAATGGCCACGTTCGGCGTTTTACAAACTGGCCATCGCACACATCAATTTGCACGGTAAGTGGCTGTGCGTAGTCGCCCGAGAGCGCAGCGAGCCGGTCAGACACCGCATCATACGAGTCTTCTAGTACTGCGGGGATAATTTCATTCATCCAACTTTTTTATGCGACGTGCATGCCGCTCTGCACCCGAGAAAGAAGCACCAAGAAAGAGCTTTGCCGCATGCAGTGCTTCTGAGTCGGTGAGTTCTTCTGCTGCAAGTGACAGAACATTAGCATCATTGTGCTCGCGTGCCAATTTAATGAGCGTCGTCGGTCCACCATAGTAGACTGCGGCGCGCACACCCTTAATGCGATTAGCTGCCATCGCCTCCCCTTGTCCGCTCATGCCAAAAATAATTGCTCGTGCATGTGGGTCTTTGTGTATCGCTTCTGCAACGGGGAAAATGTAGTCTGGATAATCGTCATCAGGATTAAACTCATGCGGACCCAAGTCATGAATCATATATCCCGCTTCGCCGAGCGCATCTTGCACACTCTCTTTGAGTTTGTACCCCGCGTGATCCGACGCGAGATATACCGTCCCGCTAAAATTATTTACCGGCGCTGATGACATGTTTTAGTAGTGTGCTCGCGTACCCCATCTCGTTGTCATACCAAGCCATAACCTTTACCAGGGTTCCGCCAACAACGCGAGTGAGTGAGAGATCTGCGATAGAACCTTCAAGTCTGCCCACGATGTCGCTCGAAACTAATGGCTCTTTGGTGACTGCAAATATACCCTTCCATCGCTCATCAAGTGCGGCCGTGCTGAGTATGGCGTTTACCTCTTCAACCGTTGTTGGTCGTTTTGAAACAAATGTGATATCAACGATCGAGCCAGCCAGCACTGGAACGCGCACTGATATACCGTCAAACTTTTTTGCAAGCTGTGGCAGTGCTTTAGTGACTGCAATTGCAGCACCCGTTGAGGTCGGCACCAAGTTGTGACCCGCTGCGCGCCACTCGCGCATATTCCCCTTTGAATGTCCGTCGACGAGGGACTGACTCGCGGTCATCGCGTGCGTTGTATTTAAAAGTGCGTGCTCGATACCAAGTTTTTCGTCTAGTATCGCCATAAGTGGCGAGCCGGCGTTCGTCGTGCACGATGCATTTGCTGAGACAGAGCACGACTTTATTTTTTCTTCATTAATCCCCATAAGCACGGTCGCACCCTCAGAATTTGTGTCCGCATCTTTTGCAGGAGCAGAAATTACGACATGGAGCGCACCACCCGTAAGATGTGCTTTTGCTTTTTCAAAGCTATCGAATACACCGGTAGATTCAACAACGACTTTTGCACCAACGGTGCCCCACGGGATGGCGCTTGGATCTTTTTCTGCAAATACTTTTACTTCTCTACCACCAGCAACCAGAAAACCTGGTTTTGCTGAAACAGTAAATGCCGCTCGACCATACACCGTGTCGCGCTCCAAAAGATATGCCATTGCTTCCACTTCTCCGAGGTCATTTATGGCGACCACCTCAACGTCTGGTGACGCCTGTGCCAATCTAAAAAACGCGCGGCCAATGCGCCCAAAACCGTTGATACCAACAGAGACCTTTGCCATACAAATAGTATAGCGTGAGAAAATCTGCACTCGCCGACTGCTGTCGCAGGGTGCTGCGCTCACCTTCGTTCGCTTGTTGCGGGGGTTGGATTTGCACCAACGACCTTCAGGTTATGAGCCTGACGAGCTACTACTGCTCTACCCCGCTATCAATCAATAGTATAGCGCGACTTTAAATAAAATCAAATTCTTCAAATACTTGTTCGTACAGCTTCATGGTACGAAACGCCTCACGTTGCGTCAGTATGTAATCGCTCGATTGCTGTGCGACAAAATTTTTAATGCGATGCGCCTCCCACGCCTGTGGCACAGTGACAAAAGCGTCATCGGGTACATGCCGCATCATTTCGCTCGTGGTCTCACCCGCATATCCCAAACGCGACAATAGTTCACCCAACATACCGTCTGCTTCTAGAATTGCATGCCGCCAGTGCATTGGGTTTGAGGTCATCGCTTCATTTAATAAATCTTGCCACCTGCTCCACGAATATGACTTTCTACTTTCAGCCGGCGGGAGTGCTGAAAACTGATTCCACTCTTTCATGCGTACGTACACAATCATAACGATGGACGACACTATGGCCATCGCGAGAATGCCAGACACAGAGTATGAGAGCCAGCTAAACACGGACCACAGAACCGAGATGAGCGTGCCTACAGCGAGGAGTACCGTTACTACTGATTCTGGAAAGTAAGCTCCGAGTGTACTCGCCCACGACGCGGTAGCTTGTGCACCGCCCGCGACTGAGTTAGCCGATGAAAGACCGAGATCACCAAACGGCCAAAGCCATGACCAAAATCCCCCCGACGCCTCGACAGGAATCGTCGATGTTGCAATATCCCCCGCCGCGACGACCACATCACCCGCGGTCGTACTTACTTTTGAACAGTCACCACCAAAAAAAGAATAGATGAGGCAGTAGAAATACTGGAGGTTTAAAAATGGAACACTGTTCATGAGTGAGATTCATTCAAAACATCACGAGCAACATCAAAAAGTATATTGTCGGTTCGTTTTGGTGTCATGAACTGTATACCCACCGGCAAATCGACTCCGTCGCGCACGACTGTACCCATCGGCACCGATACTGAAGGAAGACCAGCAAGATTAGCGGGTGCAGAAAAAATATCTTCAAGATACATCGATACAGGATCAGACTTTTCACCAATCTTAAAGGCGGGACCCGGTGCTGTGGGTGTCGCTATGTACTGCACAGTTTCAAACGCGCGCGTAAGGTCATCAGTAATAACACTCCGCATCGCAGTCGCTTTTCTATAATATGCGTCATAGTAGCCACTCGAGAGAATGTAGGTACCGAGAATAATTCTACGTCGAGTCTCTTCAGAAAAACCTGCAGCACGACTCAGTTTATAGTCTTCAAGGAGATTTGCACCATCAACATGGAGACCATAGCGCATTCCGTCCAATCGTGCGAGATTCGTCGACACTTCAGCGGGCATAACAATGTAGTAGGCCGGGAGTGCGAGTGGTGCACTTTTCAACTCAATATCAACAATCTCGTACCCTTGTGCCGCAAGTGCTTGCAACTTCTTTTCAAAAACTTCTTTTGTTTCTGCCTGTGCATCATTTACAAATGCACGCGGCACACCAATTTTTTTATTTACTGGACGAACATCAGGAAAATCTGGAAGAGTCGTGCCATCAAGCGTATCTATCCCACGAATGGTGCGATACAGCGTTTCAGCATCAGTTGCTGTGCGCGCAAATGGACCTATCTGATCTAGGGACGACCCCATCGCGATAAGTCCAGACCGAGAAACTGCTCCGTATGTTGGCTTAAACCCGACGAGACCGCAGAGCGACGACGGCTGTCGAATTGAGACGCATGTTTCTGAGCCAAGCGCGATAGGCGCAAGGTGCCCCGCTACCGCCGCCGCTGAACCACCCGACGAACCTCCGGGCACTCGTGTTATATCGTTAGGGTTTTTGGTTGGACCAAACGCTGAATGTTCAGTAGAAGAACCCATTGCAAACTCATCCATATTGGTTCGACCAAGAAAAACGGCATGCGCCGCACGAAGCTTTGAAACAACGGTTGCATCGTATGGTGCAACGTGGTTGGCGAGCATCTTGCTCGCCGCACTCGCAATTTTTCCTTTAATTAAAATATTATCTTTAAACGCGATCGGTACGCCTGTGAGCACATGCGCCCCATCCCCCTCTCGAGCAAGTATCTCGTCTGCTTGTTTCGCACCCGCTTCAGCGTCTGCAAATACTTCAAGGTATGCGTTGAGCACAGGATTTTCTTTTTCAATCTTTGCAACATAAGCGCGCGTCACATCCACCGAGCTAAATTCTTTAGCTCGATACCCTTTTGCAAGCGCGGCCGCAGTTAAATCAGTGAGGTCAGCCATACTTATCCAAGGATTTTCTTTACTTTAAGAAAGTTGCCCTCACGCGCTGGCGCCTGACTGAGCATATCTTCAGAATAGATGCCGCCCTCGTGTGGCTCGCCATCAGCCCGCATCACGTTCTGCAAATCAAGATGTGGCGATGCGCTAATGCCGGGCGGGAGCTCAACTTTCTGCACTGCATCAACATACGTCAAAATAGATTCGATTTCAGTACGAAGCTTCTCCACCTCGCTGTCTGTAAGTGCGAGACGAGATAGATTTGCTAGTTTTTTAACCTCATCAGCTGAAACACTCATATCCTGACTTTACCACGAAACGTCTATGAAATCAGCTTCAGAAGTTCGGGCTCAGTAATCGTTTTTACGCCTAATTTTTTAGCTTTTTCTGCCTTTGAGCCTGGCGAGTCACCGACTACCACGTAGGAGGTTTTTGCACTTACCGACCCGACAGCACTCCCCCCTTTTGCCCTGATGCGACTCTCTGCCTCCTCGCGAGACATTGATGTAAGTGTGCCGGTGATAACAAAAGATTTGCCGGCCAGTGCCCCACCAGCAACTTTTGCAACCCTTGTCGGAGTCACCACCTTCAAAAGCGCTTGCAATGTTTTTCTATTTTCAACATCTCTAAACCAGGTATGGATTGAGTCTGCGACTATCTGCCCAACGCCGTACACCGAGAGCAAATCATCAACACTCGCTTTTTCAATTTTTTCAATAGTACCAAAGTTTGCAGCGATATCCCGCGCTGTCTCCTCCCCCACCTGACCGATGGAGAGCCCAATGAGTAGGCGGTCGAGCGGCACACGTCTTGCTTTTTTAACTCCGTCTATCAAATTCTTTGCCGCGAGCTCTTGAAAGCCGGGGAGGCCGACCAAATCTCCTTCGGTGAGAGAGTACAGGTCCGCGTACGTGGTTACTAACCCCTGGTCAAGTAAAAGGTCAACTGTTTTTGGTCCGCACCCGTCTATATCCATGGCTCCACGACTAACGAAGTGGTGCCATCGACGACGTATTTGAATTGCTGAATTTTTATTTACACATCGCCACGCACTCATGCCGGGGACGCGTTCTATGGCACCATCGCCGCCGCATGCTGCGATTTTCTTTGGCCACACAAAAGGTGGCGCATGCTTTTTTCTCAGCTCACTGACCACCTGCACCACCTCTGGGATAACATCGCCAGCGCGCTGTATCACTACCGTGTCACCAACACGAACATCGAGTCGATTAATCTGGTCCTCGTTATGTAGTGTCGCACGACTCACCATAACGCCCGCAACATTCACCGGAGCTAAGTGCGCAACAGGCGTGACCACACCTGTGCGCCCCACTTGAAACACAATGTCTTCAAGTATGGTCGTCACCTGCTCCGCAGCAAACTTAAAAGCGATGCCAAAGCGCGGCGCCTTGCCCGTGTATCCAAGCGCCTCTTGATATCGTCGTTCGTTTACTTTCAAGACAACGCCGTCTATGAGATAATCTTGTTTCTCTTTAAGCTTCTCCCACTTTTTCCAAAAAGTAATGGCGCCATCAATATTTTTCACCTCCTCTGCTTCTTTATTCACTTTAAATCCAAGCTCGCGCAAGTACTCGAGCTCTGCAAACTGCGTTGCTGGGAGTGGCTCACTCGAGCTCGCGATGTCGTAAATAAATGTATCAAGCTTTCTCGACGCGGCGATGCGCGGGTCAAGCTGCCTAATGGTGCCCGCTGCGACATTACGCGGGTTTGCATATTCATCCTCTCCTGCCTTGCGTCGCTCAGCATTAATTTTTGCTAAATTCTTTTTACTCATCCACACCTCACCCTCAACGACAACATCGATTGGTTTTGTAAGAATGAGCGGCACTGACTCTATCGTACGCACATTCATAGTGACATCCTCCCCCACGGTACCGTCGCCGCGCGTCGCGGCACTCTCGAGCTTTCCTTTTTTATATGTCAGCACCACTTTTAAGCCATCAATTTTGAGTTCACACGTGTACGCTACATGTGCTGCACCCACACCCTTTCTGACACGCTCGTCGAAAGCGCGAATCTCTTCTTCATTAAATGCATCATTGAACGACCACTGTGTCGCGGTATGCTTAATTTTTTTAAACTCCGGTAGTGGCTTCCCTGCTACTCGCTGAGTCGGCGAGTCTGGAGTTATAAGTTCTGGATACTGCTCCTCTATCGTCGCCAGTTCGTGTTTGAGCGTATCAAGAGCGGCGGGACTAATCGTCTCTTTGTCGAGCACGTGATAGTCATAGCGATACTTATTAATCGCCTCCCGAAGCTTTTTCACCCGCTCTACAATCTCCTTTGACGGCCCCATGCGGATAATTGTACCAGCCTTCAGCCCGAGAGCGTGTGGTACTGATTGACAATATATAAATAATATGATATAATAGAAAGATGGAGCGGTACGCAAAAAAAGAAGCACCTGCCCGTGACACAAAAAACACGCGTCTAGAGCGCGAAACACTCCCCAGTGCAGAAATGCTTGCACGAGCACATATCGGCGAACCCCCATCACACATATGTTCACATTTTAATCCACTTAACCGAAGACCAGGACGATGGTCATTTCCTAAAGGTTGGAGACCACGCGATGAAGGGCCGGACCTCCCCCCACCAGGACCACACCACACAAAAAACACCATAGAAGCAGCCGGACTTACTACTTATTTTCTCTTAGTCAGCGAACTTTTTGTAAAAGGCGGTGGGATTATAGCGAACGCCGGGATTATAGCCGCGATATGGCCTTTTATGGGCTCATTCATTTTAGGCATGATCGCTTCACGTGCCATCTCAATACTCGTAACGCCTGGCGTAGCTCGCGTCATAGCGTGCATAGGGTTGCTTATCGCAGGACTAACAGCATTTGTATTACCTATGATGATGATTAGTCTCGCTCCGGTTTTCATCCCTGCTTTAACGGGCCTCGGACTTGGCTATTATGTCGGGGACAAAATTAAATTTACTTAATAGGGTATAATTTTTGTATACTGTCTACATGATAAGAAATGCACACGGGGGTGAGTTCGAGTCTACACAAAACAGAACGCTTGCAGAGCAAGCGGAGGATCTGCGAGCCGGCATCAAAGTGGTTGAAAAACTTGGAGATATCCCTAAAGAAATAGGTAGGGATGCAAGCGCGGTACTTTTTGAAGAAGAAGCCGGCCCTGAAGCACCGTTTGATGCCCTCATGGACTACGCCCATGAGAACGATTTGAGTGGTACGGTGCGTGGCACTGACAGAAAAACTGTTGACATGCCACCTGCAAAAGATGAAACAGAGCGACGTGAAAGAGTTTTTTCAACATTACTTGACGACATTAACTCAAAGTTCCCCGCCGGAGACCCGGACGCGCGCCCACACCGCGAGCTCCTTTTGGGTATCGTCGCAGATGCAAAAAAGTACGCTACGCTATTCCCAGAAAAAAAACTGACGTATATCGAAATATCGTGCAACAGGTACGAACATGATGAGCCCGCGCAGATTTGGCACCAAGATACTGGAACGTATTATCCAAACGGTGTACGCATTCTAAAAACGTACTGTGGCCCTGGAACAGAATTTGCTGACGACGAAGTCGGCACAAACTCGCTCAGTACAAAAGCCGGCACGGTGAGCGTCTTCCCCATCTACCCAAAAGGAGCCGTCCACCGCGCACCACCCATACCCGCGGGTCAAACACGGGTTCTCCTATTTATGCAGTTTGACTAGTAGGTTACACGGATAGCGCGTTCGATACGGCGCGGGTTCGTGACGACGCACGTGTTGTAGCCCGCTGACTCTATTTTGGTCTTTGCAGGTATCGACTTTGCTATGGTCACAGTGACGCAGGGGCGCGTAATGTCGGGCGACAGCTGAAACGAAAATGTAGTGGTTGCACTTGAGCCGGTGATTTCTCTGAGTAGTGTCGATGACGCGGCACCACATGACACATCAACGAGTGGCGATGATGTTGAAAAAGCATCAAACTTTGCATCATAGTACAGCGCACATTCAATGCCTGTGTCAGCTGCAAAGAATGCAAACTGCGACTCGCGACCTGCAGATGAAAGCAGAATTTCTTTAGAGACGATATTGTAGATGGCGTACCCCAAGGCGAGCATAATACCCGCTGTAAGAATGGCCATGAGCAGCGTAAATCCGCGCGGGTTTTTCATCATAGCCAGTTATAGATACGTTCAGATAAGTCGAACGTACGATTAATGCCCGCCGATATCCATTGCACACGCACCGAGATAATCACCTGCGTGTCACCGAGTCCAACGGGGGTTATAATCACTGACCGAGTAAACTTTGTATCGTCGCCTGACGCATGATTATATAACTTGCCTATGGATGACATCTTTATCCGCGGGCATGATGCTGGGTCGCTTGCACCGGCACACCGGTGGTGTGTAAACGAGACGAGGTCGACATAGCAGTACGCACCAACACAACTCTCACCGCTTTCAAGACCAGTGAGCCAGGCATTACCCGCGAGATAATTTTGATCCCGGATAGCTCGAATGTACTCAATCCCCTCTTGTGCGAGGTAGAACGCAGTAACCTGATCTCGCGCATAGTACGCACTTTGCAGCGCTTGCGCCGCCAAAGACATAGGGCCGGCGAGCGAAACCAAAAGCACCGTGATGGCGACCAGTGTTTCAATGAGGGTAAATGCTTTTGTTGTTTCTTTCATATTAGATATCCAAAAGTCGCTGTGTCACAGTCGACTGCACGGTAAACTCTGTGTTCCCTTTCGGCAGGGTCGCCACTCCTCGAAGAATCATCAACACGCGCGGCTGAATATAGTCAGATGGAGAACCAGTAAGCGGCGACGAGCCTGTCACATAGAATTGAAAGTCGGTGATAGCCACCTCAGGCGCTGTGATTGCAATCCACGAACCATTCGCGCCAGACGCGAGTGAGCGCTCGATTTGTGTACCATTGAGTCGGTACACCACCTGATCGTTTACATTGGTGACATCACCCTCTGATGACTCGAAAGCGAACAACTTACCGCCACCAGACGCGCAGTCCTGCGTGGTCGCCAAGGTCGACGGTAATTGTGGCGACGGCGACACCTCGCAGTGGTACGTAAAACCCACACGGATTGAGCGTGTCATATTTTCAACTGCCGCGTTTACGTTGTTCATCACCGAGTTAATCGCCTGCGCGCGCTTGTTCGTTTCAATGAGCGTGAGCAGTGCGCCGACGCCAATCATCATGACGATTGCAAATATCGACACCGCGACCATCATTTCTATCAGAGTAAATCCTCGTGCGTGTTTCATGATTTGTATTACTGCGATACAGATATTTGACCAGTCGATTGCACTGTTATCGTTCGTTCCTTGCCGCTCGCCGACTGCACCGTGACTGCACCGATTGAATAGATCGTTGGCGACCCCGAGAGTATGGAAGCATCAGGGCTTGGGCGAATAAAAACAACATCGAGAAACGGAAGTGACGCCGCATTGTCAGAACACTCCTCGGCCCCGCCCGCAGTATATCCGCAGAACCTTTTTACACTGTGTCCACGACCGAGCGTGTAGGTCTGCTGGATACCATCGGTACCGGCGTCATACCGCTTGTTCTTATTCTTATCAACAAACAAGAGGTACTGCCCCGCTGTTTGAAAGTGCACGCCATACCCCACCTGAAAGTCTGACGAGCCCGAGAACTGCTTGACTGACAAACCATACACCTGCGCCTCTCGAATAGAGAGACCTATATCGTACGCCAACGAGCCCAACAACACGTTTGAGTTAAACTGCGAGTGGTTCGCTAAAATAATCGCAGAGATAATAGTAAATATCCCTACGACAACAATGAGCTCAATGAGAGAAAATCCGCGAGCCATGTATAGGTGTCGATTCCCAGATGCGCCATTCCAACAACAATAACGGTGCCGAGTGTTAAAAAGGGTGCGAAGGGTATCTCCGTCTTCAGTGTAGCGCTACTCTTGATGAAAATGAGTAATAGTCCCCAGAGCGTTCCTATCCAAATTGCAAACAAGAGCATCGCCACACTGTCAGGAAGCCCCACAAAAAGACCGAGGATGCCCGCCAAATACGCATCGCCTGACCCCATCCCCCTTCCACGAGTAATAAGGACCACAGCACCGAGAAAGAGGCCTGGAACAAGTGCACCCCCAAGAACAAAGCCCAACATCGTCACGTCAAACATGACGATAAGTGGAAGTGCTGCGTGCACGACTGCAGCACCAAGCAAAAAACCTAAAAAAGAATATGGAATCAGTGTGTGGCGAATGTCATACGCAGTAAGCGCGACGAGCCCTGACCAAAATGCAAGTTCAGAAAGCAGTTGCAGAACGGCAACAGGGCTAAAGCTTACAACCTGCGTTGCAGTGAGAGCAAAAAGTGCAGCAGTTCCTAGCTCGACGAGCGGATACTGCGCGAGAAGGCGCGACCCACACGCACGACACCGCGCACGAAGCACAATGTATGAAAGGACCGGAACGAGGTCATACCACGCTAGTGTCGCACTACACTGCATACACTCACTTCTTGGATTAGCACTCTCGGTGTAGCCGTAGCGCAATACTACTACGTTTATAAAGCTGCCCACCAAAAGACCGAGGAAGCCAAAAAAAATGATGAGGAAGAGATCCACTGCTTCAGTATAAAACAAAAAACCCCCAGTAGGGGGTTTTTTGTAACTGCGCGTCGACTATGGTTCGACGTCGTAGCAATAACGGTTGGTCGCGGCGGTAGCGGCACAGCCGTCGTCATCGTCACCATCAACGTTGGTGGTGTCAGAGTCGACATCAGCACTAAGTGCTGAATGCGTTCGCTGCTCAAGGTCTGCACCAAGGTGATAATCAGTTGCAGAAACTCCGTCATACGGATATGCAGCTGCACCAACTGGATCAACAGGAAGCGCAGAGATATAGGTTGGAGCCAACACAGACAACGTTGTTGTTGGATACGAGCCAGTAGCATCGTAGTACAACTCGAGTGCGAGTTGTATCTGCTTAATGTCAGCAACACGCTTCGCATCACGGCTTTTTAAACGCGCATCGTTCAAAGACGCCAACACGATTGACGACAAAATACCGATGATCGCGATAACGACCAAGAGCTCGATGAGTGTAAAACCACGAGCTGACTTACTAAATATGTTCATAGTATGAATATATGTAACTAATTAAACTAATATTATTCCTATCGCTAGGCCTGTTCCTATTGTACCGCCAGCATGCGCAGGCAACCGTAGAGATGGGGATAAGGCGAGCCTATGGACGTACGTCATAACAGTGCCACCCTACCCCGCCAGCACAGCCGGCTGAATCCGTGCCGAGAATGTTCGTTGAGGTCGCATCGACATCACTTTTCAGCAATGTTATGTTTGCCTGCTCAAGGCTCGCGCCAAGATGATAGTCAGTGTCAGAGAGTCGATCGTATGGGTACACCGCATTCGACGCCGGGTCCTTTGGAATCACTGAAATATATTTGGGCACCAGTACCGAGAGATCTGGTGGATAGGCACCCGTTGCATCAAAATACAGTGAAAGGGCTATCTGGAGCTGTTTTAGGTCAGCGGCCCGTGCCGAGTCACGACTCTTCTCACGACCATCACTTAAAAACGCCAAAACGATTGCGGCCAAAAGGGCGATGATACCTATAACCACGAGAAGCTCAATGAGGGTGAACCCGCGCTGTTGCATACCGAGAATCTTAGAGCGCTGAAGAAATATTGTAGATAGGAATAAGCACTGACGCGAGAAGGATACCGACGCCAAGACCCAAAACCACAATCATAAACGGTTCAATAAGGTCCACGAGTGTGTCCACCGTGTTCGACACCTCACGATTGTAGAAGCGCGCGAGTGTTTTCAAAATGGCCCCCAACTCTCCCGTTTCCTCGCCGATTTTTATCATGGCGGTCATAATGCCCGGCACCTCGGGGTGGTTAGAAAGTGCGCTCGATATGGTCCCTCCCCCCTTCACCGTGGTGCCGGCCTCACTCAAAATATCGCGAAACACAGAGCTCCCCACCACTGTCGAGGATATCTCTACCGCTTGCACCACTGATATACCGGACACGAGCATGGTCGACATGGTGTCTGAAATACGTGCAAGATATAGCTTTTTATACAAATCACCAATGTACGGTACTGCAAGCTCAAACCGATCAAACGCTGCCTTACCGTTTGGTGTTTGCACGTACCGAATGAGAAAGAAGACGCCGACTACAAACAAAATAAGCAGGAATACGCCGTACGTTACAAAGAAGTCTGAAATAGCGATAACCGCGCGCGTGTACGCTGGTATCGCCTGGCCGGAGTCCAGAAGAATCTGCGAGATGCGCGGAATAACCATCGTCATCATGAGTATCATCACGACAACGAACGTGCCGATAACGAATGCAGGATAGATGAGTGCGTTTCTTGCCTTACTCACCACTTCATATGAGCGGTCGAGATAGTCAGCGAGGTATAAAAATATCTCGTCGAGCTTACCCGCCTCTTCACCAGAGCGCACCATATTGGTATAAAATTCTGAAAACACTTTTGGATGCTTCATCAGCGCCTTCGATATTGATGCGCCCGCCTGCACATCATCCGCCACCTCCGTCAACACGCGTTGCAACAACGGATTCTCTGCTTCTGACGAAAGTAATCTAAAAATGCGCAGCGCTGATACTTGCGCCTCAAACAACGTTGAAATCTGCCTCGACAAAAGCACAACGTCGCGATTAGACACGCCCTCAAACAACGTAATGCGGCTGGTGAAGCCAAATTCTTTTTTTGCTGTTGCTTCATCCACTGATGAAACAACTAATCCTCTGCGTTGCAGGCTCGCAATCGCTACATCGCGTGTGATCGCATCAATGCCACCTTTCTGTTTGGTGCCGTTCTGGTCGACTGCTTCGTAGTTATAGAGTGTCATGGCTAAGTAGTACTAGATAAGTCGCATGAATGTCTTAGGGTTCAACGAACGGCTGATGGCATCTTCTGGACGCACCTCACCGCGCCGAACCAAATCTGCGAGTGAGCGATTCATATCGATCATGCCTAACTCAGAACCAGTTTCTATGACTGCATTTATTTCGTGCGTGCGCTTTTCACGAATGAGGTTAGCGACCGCCTCGTTGTTAATCAAAAGCTCAAATGCGGGGACCAACCCGCCAGATATTTTAGGGATGAGACGTTGTGAGAATATACCTGCCAAGCTCGCGGCGAGCTGGATGCGAATCTGGTCTTGTTGTGTTGAAGGGAAGGTATCGATAATACGGTCAATTGTTTGTGCCGCGTTGTTCGTGTGGAGTGTTGATAGGACCAGGTGTCCTGTTTCTGCAGCAGTCACCGCAGCGACCATAGTCTCTGGCCCGCGCATCTCGCCCACCATGATGACATCAACGTCCTCGCGAAATGCAGAGATAAGGGCAGCGGAAAACGAGGTGGTGTCAACGCGCACCTCGCGCTGATTGATGATCGAGTTTTTGCTCACAAACGTATATTCAATCGGATCTTCAATGGTCAGAATGTGCTCGGTACGGTTTTGGTTAACATACTCGATCATTGATGCAAGCGTTGTCGACTTACCCTGCCCGACCGGACCCACGGTAAGAAAGAAGCCTTGCTGCAACTGGCAGAATGTTTCAAGAATCGGCGGCAGATTAAGTTCTGCAAATGTTTTTATGTCTTTAGGGATAAGACGGAGTGCTATTGAAATCGAACCCTGTTGAACAAAAGCATTACCGCGGAAGCGTACCTTATCTTTGTACGCGTATGAAAAGTCGATTTCTTGTGACGATTCAAACAGTGCCTCCTTATCTTTAGCAACCATGGCGAGGAGAAGCCCCTTAGTATCCTCAGCAGTGTATTGTGGATGTTTGACGAGCGGGATGAGCGCACCAGAAACACGAATAATCGGATGCTCGCGATTTGAGATATGCAGGTCAGACGCACCTTCGTTGATGACGGTTTCAATGAGCGTTTCCAGTTCTGATGCGTAGTTCATAGCCATATGTTAATTTTCTGCAAATGCGATGGCGCGCTCGCACACCTCGCTCGGTATTGCAGACGCCTTAATAATGTACCCCTTTGCACCGAGTGATTTTGCTTTTTCAATATCGGCGTCTTGTCCCTGGTTCGACAGAACAACAATAGTTGCGTTCTTACCGAGACTTTCTTTTTTTACCGCCTCCAAAAACTCAAAACCGGTCATGCCGGGCATAATGACGTCTACGAGTATCATTGAATATTCATTCCCCTTTCGAAGTTTATCGAGTGCAAGCGCGGGGTCGGTAACCGCCTCGACGTCCATACCGCAGCCCTTAAACTTCATCGCGTACATATCGAGTAGAAACCCGTCGTCATCGATGATTAAAATTGATTGAGGTTTTTGTCCCATGGTTTTATGCAGCAACTACTTCTTTTTCTTTCGCGGGCTCTTCATCGTCAAGAATATCGCCGCCCAAGGTGTTCACCTCTTCAAACGGGATAGTCCCTTCGAGTAATTTAATGATAGCATCCTCCTTCATGCGGAACATGCCCTGTGCACGCGCTACTTTATAAATCTCATCCTCTGTCGGCTTGGTCAAAATAACTCGCTCAAGCTCTTTGCTTGTAGTCAAAAATTCGAACACACCAATGCGTCCTCGTGTACCGTTAGGACACGTTGGTGACGGTGCTAGGTTGTATATCTCGGTCGCTGTTGGAATGCGCTTTGTATACTCCTTGGGCAGGTCTGCAAACTCATGCTCAATCATCGCCTTCACTGCGCCATCGACTGGGACTTTAACACCAGCGTCAGCACACCTGCGGCGCACCAGACGCTGCGCAACAGAGAGGATGAGTGTGGGAGCGATCAGATACGGGTCAATACCCATGTCGACCAAGCGAGGCACAATACCAATTGCATTATTCGTGTGGAGTGTCGTGAGCACCAAGTGGCCAGTGAGCGCTGCTTGAATCGCAAGTTGTCCGGTCTCTTTATCGCGGATTTCTCCCACCATGATGATGTCTGGGTCCTGACGCAAGATTGAACGAAGACCAGACGCAAACGTGTAGCCGATTTCTGGGCGCACCTGCGACTGCGACACACCCTCCACGTCATATTCAACCGGATCTTCGAGCGAAACAACATTAAGCCCTTCTCTATCGAGCTCTTGAAGCATGGCGTAGAGCGTCGTCGACTTACCAGAGCCAGTCGGACCCGAGATGATAATGAGCCCGTACGGACGCGAGAGTGCGTTTCGAATTTTTTCAACGTTGTAATCTGCGAGTCCGAGGTCAGCAAGCTTTAACGCTTCATGACTCTTATCCAAAATACGCATCACCACCTTTTCGCCATGATACGACGGGAATGTCGACACACGAAAATCAACGCGCCGATTATCGACATTCGCTGAAAAGCGTCCGTCCTGTGGCTTTCGTCGCTCATCGAGCTTCAGGGATGACAAGACCTTGATGCGCGCCGCGACGGCGCGCTCAACATTTTTAGGGAGTCGCAAGCTTGTGTGGAGTACACCGTCAACACGAAAGCGCACTTTCAACTCTGTCTCTGACGGCTCAATGTGAATGTCTGATGCACGCCCATCCACTGCATAGCGAAGTATAGTCGCCACGATTTTAGTCACCGGCGCATCCTCTTTCATCGGCACGTCCGAGCGAGCATCCACAACCTGTACATCGGTATTGGTGACTTCGTGCTCAGCGGTGTCCCCTGACGAAATAGTCGTGTCGAGCTCACCTAAGGCACGCCCCACCTCGGTGGTGATGCCTTTATACATCTTGAGAACATTTTCAAACTGTTCGTCAGAAATGAGAAACAGCTTGAACGGTAAACCAATTTTCCCTGAAATAAAATTCAACGCTTCTACTGCATCAAGATTGTCTGGGTCAGTGGTACCGACAAGAAGCGCCCCCTCTTCAACAGAGATAGGCACGATGTGATAGTGGCGCGCCGATTCTTCAGGGATGTAGCGCAGTACCTCATAGTCAACCCCGGACTCTGGTATTTCTTTAACGGGTATTTGATAGTACTCGCCTCGCGCCGATACAATATCATGCGCAGAAACGCCACGGTCCAACAGTGCACGCTCAAGCGTTTTCCCCCCTGCTACCTCCTCTTTAATCGCAGCGACCGCGCCTTGCGGGATCATGCCTTTTTCAGCAAGGATAGAGAGGACGTCCATAGCACTATTATTGAGTTCCGAGCGGTGCGAATGGATTGTTTCGTCCAGCTTGCTCTGGAACGAGCTCACGACCAAAATCAACGAGTGACTGATAGGTAGGCTCTTCGAAAAGCGTACTGTCGAGTCTGATTGCTTTTAGCTCGAACAACAGTGCAATAAGATCCTGATCTGGCCCCGCTTCAGTAACAATAGTTTCTGAGAGCAGCTCGTCAGCTGGTTTTGCGGTCATATACGTATACCCCGCATATAAAAGCCCGACAACAGCGATGAAAATGAAAACCGTTTGGTATCGTTGAATAAAGTTCATCATGGTTTGAGCCAGTAGGTATTAATAGATACCGTAAAGTCATAGATACCGCTTTCGCTTGCAGAAAATGCAAGTCCGACCACATCCACAAGGCGAAGACTCTTTTCGAGGTCAGCCATAAACTGCCTGAATGTCGAGTATTGTCCGCTTACTGAGAATGAGAGGACTAAGGACTCGTGCCCCACCTCGTCTGGACCTAAGGTGTCGGTAGAATTTTTATTTTTTCCCTGATCCTCGATGGCGACATTACGTACGCGCATGCCATACTTTGACGCAGTCGAATCGAGATCGAGAATCAATCGAACGTTGTCGACATGGTCAGGGAGCAACTTTTCTAAACGAGAAACATCTTCAGCTGAAAAGGTGTTGTACTTCGACAATAGTTGGTCGCGTACCTCTTGCAGTTCTCGTGAACGGTCAAGCGCGGCGTCATACGTCGCCTCTTCCTCTCGGAGCGTCGTAATGCGGGCATAGGCTGGGTCAATGTACCAGCTGAAGAGTCCGATAGCGATAGCAATTGAGAAAATAGGAATGAGTGCTTTCATAGTTATGGTGCGGTTGTTGTCCCTGTCTCTGCTGGCGGCGCGAGCTCCTCTGGCTGTGCCGCAGCACCTGCGCCAGCAAGAAGTGTCGCGTAGCTAATGCGTGATGGGTCAACATTTGCGGTGAATGTAAAGATTACGGTACCGTCCTTATCGATATTGAGGTTGGAGAAAATGGGATCTTGGAATAATGGGGACGCCCCGAGCGAGTCTGCTTGTACCGCGACAGCGTTAAAGCTCGTTGCCTCCCCGTTCATGATGATAACCATGCTCCCCAAGTTCCCTGCTGCATATGAAAAGTCAGTAAAACGAAGTGACTGTACTGAGCGCGCTTCAAGTTCTTGAAAAATATTTGAAAGTGCAACGTGGCCCTTTAATAAACGTCCGCCAGCATCCAACCGTCTATCAAGTCGAGCGAGTGCCTTGATAGTCGCTGGCTCAAATGCGGCACGCTGTCTGTCGAGAGATGCCTTTTTAGCTTCAATCGCACCTTTGGTGTAGTTTTCAAAGAGAAATAGCCCGGCAGACGCGAGTACCGCGACTAACAAAATGAAGCCGGTGATGATATTAACTATTGCAAATGGATTCCCTGGGTTCGGGGTGCGCTTTCGCTCTGATGTTAATGACTCCTTTGGAATAAAGGAGGTCGTGACGCGCTCCTGCATGCATTAAAGTGTACCACCATAAAAAGTAGCGAATGCAAAAAATGAATATATTATGTGGACACTACCTTTGTAGGGCGCGCAGTGCAAGACCGATAGCCGAGGCGAATGAAGGTCCGGCGAATTTTAATACTTCTGAAATGAAAGCGGGCGCTGACACACGGTCAAACGGTGCGCCGAGTGTGATCGGTGCATCAAAGTATTGTTTTGATAGCTCGGGGAGCCCCTTCAAGAGTGCCCCGCCGCCAAGGAGTACAACCTTGGATACCGCCTTATTCTCTTTTCGTTGATAGCTGAGGAAAATGCGACGTGCCTCTGAAAGAACGTACTCGATCACCGACTTTCCTACCTCATTATTCTCGATTCCGTGTGAACGTTTTTCTGCTTCTGCCTCTGCAAAAGTCATACTCTTTGATTTAGACCACGACAGTGTGATGTCCTGCCCACCGCGCGGTATTGTATGCGAAACAGAGATAATCCCAAACTCGACGATGTACACGCGCGTCGACGAGGCGCCAAAATCAATAACCATCACGGGCGCTGTGCCATGCTCATAGCTTGCACGCCCCATAGAGAACGGCTCTACTTCAAAAAACTTTGCCGTTACACCAGCGCCTGCAAGTATCGCCTGGTCGCGCTCAATGAGCTGGTTGTGGATGGCAACCAACAAGACATCGGTCACATTCTTTTTTTCTTCAGCGTTGCCGCTAATAAAGCGTGCTTCTTCTTCTGGAATGACAAACCAGTCGAGTGCAACTTCAGTGACTGGCACGGGGATATATTTTCTCGCCTCAATCGGCACCATACTCGCGAGATCATCGCGGTTTTTTGTCGGCAGCGAGATAACCGAGATAAGCGAGCCGGAGAGCGGCACCGCCACCCCGCCAGTACGGCTCGATGCGTTTGACTCTCGGAGTAAGTCGGTGAGTGCTTCAATCACTTTTTCTTGTGGCGCGTTCACTGACTGCCCCACTTCTGCAGAAGCATAGGGACCGAGAGCAATTTCACCGTACGTTTCAAGTACTGCTGCACCTTTTTTCTGCTTAAGCTGAACCATTTTAATGGTCGACGTACCAATATCGAGCCCAATAACTGAGTCCGAGTCTCCCCCACCCCCGAGACTCCCCGTGAGCTTGTTAATCGCGTCCGTTATGCCACCTAGAGAAAAGTTCATAGACAAAATCGCTCACGCATGTATGGTGTGAGTATACCACGCGAGGCACAAAACTATGTGGACCTTTCTACTCGACCTTATCTCATACGTAATTCCACGGCACCCAGACGCAGAGTATGCGCGGCGGGTCAGTCGGGACACCATCGAGTCACTCTTGTCGCCGCGGATACTGCGCGAGGAACCATGGATTCATACCATCCTCCCCTACGAGCGGCGCGCGGTCCGCTCGGTTATAAAATCTATTAAGTTTTATGGAGAGGTCGGCATGGTGGAGCTCATCGCACCAGTCGCCGCTGACTATCTGACGGACGTACTGTCTGATCTTGCACAGACGCAGGGGTGGCGGGACGCGCTTATTGTCCCCGTGCCGACTAGTCGTGCTCGCCTCTCGACGCGTGGCTACAACCAGGCCGCACTCATCGCACGCGCAATCGCAGGACATATAGATGGCATCGAGTGTCTCGAGGTTCTCGGTCGCGAGGACAGAAAGTCACAAATTCGCGCAGGCACCCGCGCTGAAAGAAAAAGAAATATTGCAAACTCATTTTATGTCACAGACCCGGCGCGCGTAGCGCGCCGGTGCATCGTACTTATCGATGATGTGGTTGAAACGGGCGCCACCCTTGCGGACTGTAGGCGCGCACTGATTAAAGCGGGCGCCTCCCGCGTCATCGCACTCGCCATCGCCCACTAATTTTTAATTTTTTTGCGAATGTCGTGCGCCCAGCGTGCACCAGAATCACCTCCCCAGAGGAGCCAGGCGATCTTGCCGTTTGATGGTCGTATCGGATTATCAAAATTTTTACCTTGCTTGTCTACAAAATGGCGGGCAAAGTAGGAGTACATTCGTTTAATAACGTCTGCTGATACTGGCCGCCGAGCAGCGAGCTGTCGCCCGCGCGCGAGACCCACAGCAGTCGCGCCACGACCAAACTTTTTTCTTAGCTCCAACCCCCTCTTTGCTTCTGCCGCCACTCGCGCCGGTGGTACAAATTTTGTGTGCACGTTAGTTTAAGTACCAAATGCTCGCATTAAGTAATGTCGCAAACGATACCCACAGTATGTACGGTGCCAAAAGCCACGCCGCAAGCGACGACACTCTGTTGAAGTACCGTGTGGTGACCACAATGCTCGCTAACATGAGTATGATACACACCAGTCCATAGAGCGGATTCTGAAGCCCAAAGAAAAGTATGGACCACAGCGCATTCAGTACGAGTTGCACCCCAAACCAGCGAAGACCTAGTGAGCGTACCCCGCTTGTTGGTGTGCGCCACACGAGATACAGTGACACACCCATGAGAGTGTAGAGGGCTGTCCATACCGGACCAAAAAGCCAATTTGGTGGAGAGAAACTCGGCTTATCTAAAAATGCATACCACGTAGGTATCGCATCAAGTGTAAAAATAGTTCCAATCAATCCGGCGAGTTGGCACACCGCTATGCATGCCACCAACACTCCCCACTCACGAAGTGAAGTAGGCATTTTATTTTTTATTTTCGTCCGCACGGATAGTGGCACCGATGCGACGCAGCTGTCCGGCGGCCTTCACAAAAGCCGGAAAGCGCTGTTGCATTTCTGCCTCAGTGAAGCCCGAAGGTCCTCCCGCTCGATGGAGATCTACAAGTGCACGAGTTACAGTGCCTGGCTTATTGAGCTGATTAAAAATCGCAATGGCCCTTCGACGCCGCTCCTCGATTGTTAGCTTTGAAGTATCTTCGTGTGACATAGAGCCATTATACCAGCTCGGCTTTGTACTTCTCTAGGTAGGCAGGAAACTGCGAGTGCACCGGCTCGGGGATGTCGCCTATTTTTACCCAAATAATCTCGTCGGTCATGTCCGGCTCTCCAATCTTTACCTCATCACGATTTACTCGTGCTCGAAAATCGAACAAAACCCAGTGCGTTTTGACCCCATCTATCTCGCGCATCACATCGCGATAGCCCATGAGTTCAATGTCGGTTGGCGTCGTGCAGAATTCCTCCCGTACTTCACGCCTCACCGCCTCTATAATCGTCTCACCCACCTCGAGGCTCCCACCGCCCGGGCTCCACCG
>JBDKFU010000056.1:0-5679 GCA_039798565.1 Candidatus Parcubacteria bacterium | reverse complement strand
TTACCGGTTGGAACGGTAGTTTGAGCAGGCTCTGCCGGCGCTATAAACGATATGCCGACCGCTGCAATAATAAGTAGAACGACGCCGCCAATGATGAATTTTTGATCCATATGTATATAGTATGTCCCGTATTGTACCATAAGGGCATGCAGCGGGAGGATGTCGATTTTAAGGGTTTACCTGATACGCCGGGGGTGTATTTCTTTACCGCGGCAGACGGGACGACATTGTACGTTGGTAAGGCGACCTCGCTCCGTGACCGTGTGCGCAGTTATTTTTCTAATGATCTGACCCTCGTCCGGAGCCCTTTAGTTGCAAAGGTAGTCGTTGATGCAGCAAAAGTCACTTTTGAAGCCTGCGACTCGGTGTTAGAGGCGCTCATTCTTGAAGCAAAGTACATTAAAAAGTTAAAGCCAGAGGGGAACACCGCACAAAAAGACGACAAGAGTTGGTCGTACCTTGCGGTGACAAATGACACCTATCCACGACTTTTGGTGATTCGTGGTCGCGAGTTGCAGACAAAACTCGCGCCCAAAAAAATAAAAAATCTGTACGGCCCCTTTATGTCGGGGATAGCACTGCGCGAGGCGTTAAAAATTGTGCGTCGCATCTTTCCATTTTTCGATACCGAGTTTGAGGTTGATGGAGACCTTTCAACTGCACAAAAGAAAAAGCTGGGGTTCAATCAGTCTATTGGTCTGTACCCACGTACCCTTGATCGCGCGTCGTACCTTAAAACAATTCGCAGCATCGAGCTGATTTTTGCTGGCAAGATGAAGTCGCTCATTACAGATCTCGAGCGCGATATGCATAAAGCCGCTAAGGCAGAAAAGTTTGAAGAGGCAGAGGTCTATAAGCGACAGCTTTTCGCACTGCAGCACATCCATGACGTGTCGCTCATAAAGGACGAGAGCAGGGCACCGTCTGCTACCGAGTTTCGCATAGAGGCGTATGATACGGCCCACCTGCGCGGCGAGGCCGCGCGCGGCGTTATGGTCGCTATCGTTGATGGTGAGTCAAAAAAGAGCGACTATCGCATATTCACTATAAAAACTGCAAAAGCCGGTGACGACTATGCTGCGCTCAAAGAGCTTTTAGACAGGCGCCTCACACACGCCGAGTGGCCACTGCCACAGCTTATTGTGGTGGATGGGGGGAAGGGGCAGTTAAGCGTCGCGCGCCGTGCTATCAGAGATGCGAAAAAGAATATCATCGTGTGTGCCGTGACAAAAAACGAGCGCCACAAGCCAAAACAAATCATCGGGCCCAAAAACATTGTTTCAAACCACAAGTCATCAATATTGTTAGCTAATAGCGAGGCGCACCGGTTTTCCATTGGCAGGCATCGCAAAGCGTTTCGGAAACGTGTACAGTGATTCTATGGATAGGACAACACACGAAGGTATCGTCGATCGACTTAAAGACCCACATGAGCTTGGGTGCTATATGGAGGATTGTGATAACTATACGCCGACACTCTCTGCACGAATACTCGGCAGCATATTAGTTGGCACAGGAACACTCCTGTACGGCAAGGAGCCTTCATATGAAAAGTTTAAAGCGGTCGAGGTGATAGCACGTATCCCATACCAATCATGGGAGGCGGTGGCATACACGCTCCTCACGAGCTTTTATAGCAATGAGGCGCGCGCCATCCGACTGTCAAAAATCCTCCCGTTTGCACGTCACGCACAGGACAATGAGACCATGCACGTCATCGTCATCTCACAAATTGTTAAGGCGCACGGGCGTAACAATTTTTTACTGCACACACTGATCCCTATTCTTTTTTCTTTCTTTTACTACTGGGCAGTTTGGGTCGTCTCGATGTTTGAACGCAAGGTGGCTTTTGAGCTTAACTATTTGTTTGAGCAGCATGCGTATGATCAGTACACGGCATTCATTGAGCGTGAGGGAGAAAAGCTTAAACAACTGCCCGTCAAAAGCGCCTTTTTAGAATTTTATGGCCGCACCGTTTCAAACGAGTACGAACTTTTTAATTCTATTCGCCTTGACGAGATAATCCACAGAAACTGCTCGTTAGTCATGGTTCGAGAGTTAGAGAAGGGGAGGTTGATGTAAGGCGATACCCAACTGCTTTTTGCGCGGTACACTATAGGTATGCAAACGGTGGCTATTCTACGTGGAGGACCAAGTGAGGAGCACGATGTGTCGCTTAAAACTGCGCATACTGTGCGGACCCATCTGACCGATAAGGCGCGTTGTATCGACATCTATATAGACAAGGCGGGCACCTGGCATGTCCGTGGTGTCCCCATGACCCCTGACCGGGCGCTCGCGGGCGCAGATACGGTCTTTAATGCGCTCCACGGCACCTATGGCGAGGACGGGACGGTCCAGAGGATACTTGACCGTCTAGGTGTGTCTTACACCGGTTCAGGGGCTTTATCCTCTGCGATGGCTATGAATAAGATTCTTTCAAAAGATATGGCAGTGCGGGCTGGGGTTTTGGTGCCGCGTCATACAGTGGTGAATGCGTCTCCAGACCTCGATGCTCAGATTCTTGTCCTGTTTCGCTCCTTTCCTATGCCGGCGATAGTTAAACCTGCGTCGAGCGGCTCGTCCATCGGGGTGACGTTAGCACGGAGCTTTCAAGAGTTCTCTGATGCGATAAAGGGAGCGTTTAAATATTCAAAAGACGTGATGGTAGAAGAGTACATCCGTGGTCGCGAGGCGACCGTTGGCATCATCGACTCGTTTAGAAATCAAAAGTTATACGCGCTCCCTCCGGTTGAAATTGTACCTCCACCAGCATCGCTCTTTTTTGATTACGATGCAAAGTATGGAGGCAAAACATTTGAGCGTGTGCCAGGATTATTTGAACGTAACACAACAGAAGAATTAATTGATGCTGCTGCACGCGTGCATAACGAATTAGGTCTCCGCGATTATTCTCGTCACGATTTTATTATTTCTACAAAAAATAAAATTTATTATCTCGAATCAAATACCTTGCCGGGCTTGACACCCGAGTCACTCTTTCCAAAATCGATTAGAGCGGTGGGGAGTGACGTCGGTCAATTTATTGACCATCTTGTTGATTTGTCGTCGAGTCGAAAATAGTTATACACAGTTCAAAATTTTGAACGGGCACGAAGTAGCGTGTCGTTTTGCAAAACAGGGGATAACAAAAAAGAGGTGCTGTAATCAGCATGATATTTTGCCGTCATAGCTCCATACGGAGACATTAAAACTAACAATAAAAAATTATTATGCAACGAATTTTATTAAGTTTAGGACTTCTCGTGTTTGTCGGCGCGCTCGTTGTTTCATCAACCGGTGCGTTTTTTTCTGACACAGAGACGTCAACGGGTAACACCTTCACCGCGGGTGACATCGATCTTCAGATTGATAACTCAAGCTACGCGCTTGATTTCAACATCCCTACGTTCCAAGGTGTTCCAACGGGAGCACTTGTTGCAAACCCTGCAAACTCGTGGCCGATGGCTGACCTTGTCGCTGGTACACAAAAGTTCTTTAACTTCACTGACGTGAAGCCAGGAGACTACGGCGAAGATACCATCTCAATCCATGTTGGGAGCAACAACGCATGGATGTGTGCAGCAGCTCGTCTCACCGATGACTCTGATCAGACATGTACTGAGCCAGAGCTTGCTGATGACCCTTCATGTGTTGCAACTGCGACAAATGGTGAACTCGATGATGTCATTCAGTTTGCATTTTGGGCAGACGATGGAGACAACGTCTATGAACCTGTAGCTGGACAAACCGGTTCTCCGGAGACCATCTTCCTTGCTGGTCCACTTGGAGCACTTGATGACGCAGGACAAATCCGTCTTGCAGACTCATCAGGCAGCATTCTTGGTGGAAACACACCAATCCCTGGGGACACTACCTTCTACATCGGAAAAATCTGGTGTGCTGGTACATTGACTCCAACTGCATTGGTACAGGACGGTTCAGGTAACACCCGCTCACCACTCACTGGCACAGGATTTACCTGTAACGGCGCGTTGGTAGACGATGCATCACAGACAGACAATGTCACAGGTGACATGCAGTTCTACGCAGTACAGGCTCGAAACAACACGACCTTTACCTGCGCACAGAACTACATCCCACAGTGGCCAGTGGTACCTCCACCGGTCATCGTTGATGGGCCTACCTAGTTCTCTCTAGCCGTACTGGATCTGACTCGCGTCGGATCCAGCGGGCTGTAGGGATACAGCTTTAAGAACATCCATAACGTTATATGATTACAAGACTTTTACTAGTAGCAACGATGATGGTAGCGGTAGGAGCAGTGATCGTGAGTAGCACGGGCGCGTTCTTCTCAGACACTGAGACCTCGACCGGTAACACATTTACTGCGGGCGATATCGATTTACAAATCGATAACGAAAGTTATGTAACAGATGTTAATGGAGTTCTTGTTGCAAGTCCCTCGACCTCATGGTCAATGGCCGACCTTCAAGCCGGTGTGCAAAAGTTCTTTAACTTTGCAGACCTAAAGCCGGGTGACGTCGGCGAAGATACGATTTCGATTCATGTCGGTTCAAACAACGCGTGGATGTGTGCGGCTGCGCGCATTACGTCTGACCTCGACAATGACATTACAGAACCTGAAGATGAGGCGGGCGGTCCTGCATTGTCTGACGGCACCACAGACGGCGATCTTGATTCTGCAGTCAACTTTGTTTTCTGGCGTGACGACGGCGACAACGTCCTTGAGGGCGATGAAGCGGCGACTGTATTTCTTCAAGGACCACTCAGTGCGCTTGGTGCACAGGGCTCTATCCGACTTGCTGACTCATCAGGGAGCATTCTCGGTGGAGGTCCAATCCCTGGAAACTCGACCTTCTATATCGGTAAGGCGTGGTGTTTTGGCACTTTGACTCAGTCCGCTGTTGCACAAGACGGTCTTGGCAAACAAGGGACTCCACAAAATAACGCCTTAGTTGTCGGTGTCGCTAATGGTCCGCTTAATCGCGGCACCGGCGTTTCTTGTAACGGCGCGAGTGTAGGAAATATCTCACAGACAGACTCTGTCGTTGGCGACATGCAGTTCTACGCAGTACAGGCGCGAAACAATCCAACGTTTACCTGCGCACAGAACTACATTCCAACATGGGTAGAAACAGCTCCAATCGTTGAGGTAAATCAAGCTGACCTCGCGACTATCTTGAGCGAAGTAGTTAATACTCCGACAAAATGGTTCTTCTACAACGATACCAATGACACTGTCATGACCATTGACCAATTTGCTGGTACGAGCGGTCAAAACCATATGGAGTTAGTTGCAGGTGAGGAGGGCGCCAAGATGGTGCTCGATACCGGAGTTAATCCGCGTTACAACATCGCGACGGCGCAGTTTGGTGATCTCTTGAACACCATTAGCTCACTCAAGTTCCGCGTGTATGACGCGACAGCTGACGGTGATACACCATTCTTGCAGTTCAATGTTGACTTCCCGATTGTAGCGCCGGGCTATGAGGGTCGTTTGACCATGCAGCCAGGATCCGGCGGTAACGCCGCACTAGCTCCGGCTACATGGACGACCGTTGATGCGCAAGGGACTGCAATGTGGACATGGTCCAAGTTTGCAGTCGGTCCTGACCTCGTAGCAGGTGGGGGCGATGACAACACGTGGCCGGACGGCAATACGAACCAGTATCGAAGCTGGAACGATATTGTAGC
>JBDKFU010000055.1:0-4772 GCA_039798565.1 Candidatus Parcubacteria bacterium | reverse complement strand
GGATCGCAGTCGCACTGACGTATGAAGCGAAGGCTCGTGGCGTCACGCGCGGCATGCCCGTGTATCAGATTAAAAAAATGTTTCCGGACGTGGTGATACTGCCCGGGGACTATGATCTCTATGAGATGTTCGCGCGTCGCATGTATGCGATTGTTCGTCGCTATACACCGGTTGTCGAGGAGTACTCAGTTGACGAATGTTTTGCTGACATCACCGGAGAGTCAGACCCAGAAGACATAGTGGCGCGTATAAAAAAAACATTAGAACAGGAGCTCGGGGTTAGCTTTTCTGTGGGCCTCGCGACGACCAAGGTGCTCGCCAAGGTCGCTTCAAAGCATGACAAGCCCTCTGGTCTCGTGTGTATCGCTCTGGGGAGCGAGCGTTCATATTTAGAGCATTTGTCTGTCAGTAGCGTCTGGGGGATTGGACGCGCTACCGCACAATTTTTATATAAAAACAAAATTGAAACAGCGCTCCAGTTTGTAGACCAGCCAGAGTGGTGGGTATCTGAAAATATGGCGCGTCCGCACTACACCCTTTGGTCAGAACTTCGCGGGATACCACTCTATGCTGTCGATGCCGAGTCAGCCGACCTACAAAAGTCCATTGCATCCACGCGGACATTCCGTCCGCCGTCTATGGAAAAAGCATTCATTTTCTCACAACTTTCAAAGAATATAGAAGAGGTGTGTGCACGTGCCCGGGCGCAGGGTCTTGCTGCAAAACGAGCACTGTGTTTTTTAAAATCACAGGAGTTCCAGTATCGACGCTTTGAGGTGGAGCTAGTAAATCATACAAATGTTCCAAGCCAGATTCTTGCTGGCGTGCAATCTGCATTTATGAGTGCATTCAGGCCAGGTATTTTGTATCGAGCCACGGGGATAACACTCTCTAACGTTCGTGCGGATAGTATCCAGCAGGGTGATCTGTTTGAAAACACGGAACGACGCGTTTCTGAGACAGATGTGTATACGGTGATTGATAGGCTCGAACACAAGTTTGGTAAGCACACTCTCTTTCTTGCTTCGTCGCACGCGTCGCTCAGCCGTACTCACCAACCCAGGAGGCTCGGCATCCCATACCTAGGGACAGTATGAGCGAGTATACTACATAGGTATGAACAAAACATATAAAGCGACGGGCACTGTAATTTTGTCAGATGAAATTACTTCATATTGTGAGGAGCATCTCCAAAAGATAGAACGGCTTATTAGTTCACATGACTCACTCGCTCGACTCGATATAGAATTGGGTGCAGGTGCAACAAAATCTGGACCAGAATTCCGTGCTGAAATGAATCTCGTCACTCAGGATGGTGCGTTTCGTGCTGAAGCCACCAATGCGACACTGCATGCTGCCATTGATGAGTGCGTTGATGAATTACGAACAGAGCTTCGAAAAAAGATCACCAAACATCGTGACTTTATCCGTCGTGGCGCAGCACGCGTCAAAGAGTTTTTTAGAAATATGGGCGGTCGCTAGGCGCGGTCAAAGTCTGCGTAGTCCATTTCCTTTTTTCCTTCCGGGATAACACGGAGAATAACAAACTGGCCGTCAGCAAATGTGGCTTGCGTTATTTTAACGCGCTTGTCATTTTTGAAGAAAAAAGTACCCGGCCACTCGTCGTACGCGCAGTACTTCAGGTAATTTGTGTATGCATCGCCGGTGAGGTCGATGAGTCCATCATTCTTGGACATTTTTTTTGTATAGGTGGCGAGAGAGTGATCTTGTGTTCCGGGCTCCATGGCGCCGCTCATGTGTTCAGGAATGACCTCAGCTAGCAACAGACCCCCTTCGTGCCAAAGAACATCTTCGAGGTCGCGCGTGCGCGGTGGCCACGGGTCAGGTACGACGGACGCTTGCGCGAGTATTTGTCCGTGGTCCATTTGCTCATCCATGAGCATCACTGATACGCCGACGACGCGCTCATCGTTCAAAATCTGAGACTCAATAGGCGAGGGACCACGGTATCGTGGGAGAAGTGAAGGATGCACGTTGAGGCATCCGTGCTTTGGAAGAGAAAGGATTTCTTTTGGAAGGATCTTTCCATAGCCAGCAACGACAAAAAGATCCCACTCAGTATTGAGCAAGACATCGAGTTCTGGGTCAGTATGCAGATTTTCTGGTGTGATCGTTGGGATGCCATTAATTTCTGCCCATTGCTTTACAGGAGAGGAGGTTACCTGCAGTCCACGACCCTGTGGTCTGTTGGGCGTTGTAATAATGAGAGAGGGGCAGTGAGGGGTGTCGCGAATCGCATCCAAGACTAGTGTGGAGAAGCGGGGAGTCCCAAAATAGGCGATTGAATTACTCATGAGAATCTTCTTCTAATTCCAGTGCCTCACGATCGCGATCTGCTTTGGTACGCTTGTGCAGGTCAGTTGCATGATCAATGAAAAGAATGCCGTTCAAGTGGTCAATTTCGTGCTGAAAAATCTGCGCTATGAGGTCCGTGCCGCCACGTTCAAATTTCTTTCCCGTTGCGTCATACGCACGCACCGTAGCTTTTGGCGAACGCATAGTGGTACCCCATACATCAGGCACTGAGAGGCATCCTTCGCCTTCAAATACTACCTTCTTTTTTGAGGCTCTGAGTATCGTTGGATTAATAAAGACAATATCTTCGTCATCATCTGTTCTGGATTTATTCTTCATCACAAATCCGCGAACAACAAAAATACGCCATGGTTCACCAATCTGGGGTGCGGCTATGGCGACACCAAGCTCAGTGTTGCGGAGCTCGGCGCTCATACGCGCGAGAAGCGCCAAAAGCTCTGGCGTCTTAAACATTGATTTAGGTACCTCACGAGCGACCTCGCGCAGTACGGGCGTACCATTCATAACGATGGTCATAGCACCAGTATGCCATCTCGCGTGCTTTCATCAAACGATGTCGTCGGGGTCAACTACCACATGTACGTGACGAGGAAGGGCTCTGATGAGAGCATCAAGCGCGTGGTCAGGCCATCTGTCGCGGGGTACTCGTATCACTGCCCGCTCCCGCCATTCATTTTTTTTGATTTGCTCACGAGGTAGTGGTCCAACGACATCAGCGTCTGCAAATGTTGTGCGAATCTGTGCGGCGAGTGCATCGCATTCAGCTGGCGTGCCGCTCCAGGTGAGTCCAATAAATGTGGTGAATGGCGGGTAGTGATACGTTTCTCGAAGTTCGCGTTCGGCTCTGTAGAAGGCGAGCGGAGTACCCTCGACGACTGTTCTGACAATGTGGCTGTCGATTCTCCGCGTTTCAATAAGCATGTGGTCTGTCGTTTTTGATTGCAGGGTAGTTAACAGAAGAAGGGCGCGTTCGTCAGAGCGCCAGGAGGATGCTGCAAAAAGCGGATCGACGAGCGCAATCGATGTGTGGCACTCCGTGAGGTACGGGAGCATGCGCTCAGTGCCAATAACGATTGCTGCTGGAGTTTGCATAATACGTTCAGCAATTCTTTTTGCTGTCCGGTGTGTTGGTGCTGAATCTGCAGTTATTAAAAAGATGTTTTCTTGTGGGTACGTTTTTAAGATGTACTCATGAATGCGCTCCACGCCGAGTCCGAGTGTCACCAAGTCCCAATTGCCGCAGGTTGCACAGGACAGAGCAGAGTCGCGTATTTCGCCCGTACGTCGAGAAACAAATACATTACCGCGTTCGCTTCTGGTTAACGTCATTGGCGTCCCCGCAGCGTCAGTGACCGGTGTGCCGCATGCATTGCAGATAGTTACTGAGCTGAGTCCGCGTCGTGAAGCGACAATCACGGCTCGCTGCTTTGCGTTCAGTGCTGTGGTTATGGCCTCACGTGATGCAGCAGAAAGTGGGTGAAAGGTCCGCCGCTCTTTTTTTTGCTGATCAGTCACGCGCGGATCAATGACGGTGACGAGCGCGCGAGATAGCGGGCGCGCTTGTGGGCGATAGTGCTCATCAACTTCTCCAAATTCAATGCGCGCCCTCGATTCAACACGTATCGGAAAGTCTGCAAGGACGCATGCCGCCCCCGTTTCGTGTGCCAAAAGTTCAGCGGCACGACGATAGTCCAGGTGAGGACTTTCGCGCCCGCGCCACGCGGGCGCAGCCTCGCGCTCAATTACGATTGTCTCAAAGTGCCGGGGTAGTGACAGGGCAGGCGGCGTTCCAATGACGAGCACTGCCTTTGGAGACCCGAGAATACGCCCCCACGCATTTTTAAGTGCTGCTGCACCCATGTCACTTGAAAGCATGAACACGCGTTGCTCTATGCCGTGCGAAAGCGCTGCATAGATGCGCTCAGCGTCAGCAATCGTCGGCACGACGATGAGTGTTGAAGCGTCACGGGCGAATGACTCGCGCACCATATTTTTGTAGACGGTGAGTCGTTCTGACTCCTCAGCCTGAAGAACGGTCGTATCCGGAGGGACGGTACTTTTTTGTATTGTAGGCACCGGACGTCCATCGTTCAGGGTTTGTGCAAAAGTGAGCGCGAGAAGGATAGCGCCGGGCTCAGTAACAAAATATGCGGCCATTTTTTCTGTCATGCGCATAAATTCAGGGAGGAGGACGGTCGGATGTTTAGCCTCTTCAATTTTTCGAAGTGCAAAATGAGACGTTTTCACTACTGATTTTAAATCTTTCAGCGGGCTCGTGCTTACAACCAAGCCGCGCAGTCGTCGTGCACGAAGTTGTATGCGTACAACTGATCCGGGATGAATGTTTGTGCGAGAGAAGTAGGTGAGATTTCCGAGCCTCACTGAGCCTCGGACAAGTGGCGTAACGTGCACGAGGTACATACCGTATACTATAC
>JBDKFU010000054.1:0-5110 GCA_039798565.1 Candidatus Parcubacteria bacterium | reverse complement strand
GCAAACGTCGTTTCTTTTTAAAGTTTGGTGCGGGCAGCGAGGATTGCCTCGGTTTCGCTTTCAGAAAGCTCGCGTTCAGAAACAAAGTTCTGCACTTCTTTTGCATATACCCGCACACCATCGCGGGCGTGGATGCCGGAGATCACAACGCCATTACCTGATTCGTTTAGGAGTGCAGTTGCAAAGCTTTGTTGTCCTGCATTTTGAAAAGGGTCAAAGCGGATGGTGCTGACACCACGAATCGTATGTGATAGGCGCGCGTGGTGTCCTGCTGTGGTCTCCTGCAATGCGTGTATATGCTTTTGATGCAATTGTTGCCCGGTGTGGAGTTCAGCAATTATCGCTTCAAGCGATGTGCCGGAGGCACCGCGGGTAAGTCGTGAAAGTTTAATGGCGAGGTAGACAACGAGGCCAGCAAGAATAATAACCATTGCCGCAAGTACGAGCACTGCTATTTCAATACTGATGAATGGTGCGAAAGACAGCATCGTACGTTACTATACCACTTATGAGTCTACGGCGTGTGCAAAAAAGAGTCTACCTAGATTGGGCGTCAGCGGCGCCGTTGGCGCCGCGCGTCGTGCGTGAGATGCAGAAGGTCCTTTCTGTGTTTGCGAACCCGTCCTCTGTACATGCGGAGGGGCAGGCGGCGGCGGCTGACCTTCGTCATGCCCGCGAGCGCATTGCGAGAAGTCTCAATACTAAACCAGAAGAGCTCGTCTTCACCTCAGGTGGTACCGAGGCGAACCATCTAGCTATTGTCGGCACGCTTCGTGCACTGGCTACGCCCGGTACACACTGCATCACATCGTCGATAGAGCACGCATCAGTCATGACCGCTTTCCAGTGGCTCGAGGGCATGGGCGTGCGGGTGAGTTATGTAGACCCAGATAGCGAAGGTAGGATATCGGTCGAGGCTGTGCGTGCGCTCGTGACTGACTCGACCATGCTGGTGTCTCTTGCACACGTTAATTCTGAGATTGGTGTGGTCCAGCCAATCCCTGACATCGGTCGCCTGTTAAAAAAAATGAATAAGAAAATAATTTTTCATGTTGACGCAGCGCAGTCACCGCTGTACTTTGACGCGTCACCGCACACGTTGCAGGCAGATTTGGTTTCATACGACGCACAAAAAATTATGGGCCCAAAAGGTGCTGGGGTTTTGTATCGCGACTTTTCTGTCCCGCTCATGCCTATTATTGGTGGCGGGTCTCAAGAGCGGGGGATGCGGCCCGGCACAGAAAATCCGCTCGCTGCTATTGGTGCGTCATATGCTTTTGAGCTTGCTGCAGATGGGCGAAAGGCGCGCGCACTTAAAGTTTTAAAATTACGTGATGCGCTCATTGATGCAGTGTTAAAGGGGGTGCCTGGTGCTGTGCTTACTGGTTCGAGGCGTCAGCGCTCACCCAATAACGCTCATTTTCATTTTGCACATGTTGATGGCGATTACCTCACGGTGCTTATGGATGCAGAAGGTGTCGCAGTTAGTCCTCGCTCAGCGTGCGCCGGTTCAGGCGGTGTACGTTCTGATGTCGTGTATGCGTTGACTCAAGATGACGACTTGTCGCGGGGGACCATTCGTTTCTCGCTCGGACCTACAACAACATCTGCTGATATTAAAAAAGCACTTGCTGCACTTAAAAAGGTACTGCCGCTCGCGACCCAAGCGTAGCACTTGACAAAGAGCTATATGCCATGGTATAATGGTTATATGGACGCAGCACAATTCTTTCCAGCGCTATTGGTAGCCATCATCATGATGGCGGCAGTTCGCGGCTAGCTCGGCCCGAAACTTTACTCGTGGGTGCACTAGTATATACTAGTGCGTATGTCGTTTGAGGATGATCACGAAGTTAGAGAGATCCCCAAGGGTTTAAGAGCGCGTCGACAGTCAGCACAACTAGCCTACAATCGAATAAAAACGGAGGGAGGCGAGCGCGATAGACGGATGCTTTTGGATTTGTTGAGCATACCAGAACATGATCGGTCTGCTATAACTGGAGTTCTCTCGATTGGTGACGACCGGTACCTTATTTACCGCGAGTAACCCTCATTTGACACTCGAGTGTAGAAGGGGTAGGGTACAAGCATGAAAGAAGACATAAAATACACTTCCATTGATGATCTATCCCCCCGCGAGTGGGAGGTTATGAACTATATGGTGAAAGGTAACAGCGATAGAAAAGTTGGTAAAATACTCGGCATATCTCCCCGTACCGCGCGTTTTCACGTCGACACGGTGAAGGACAGACTTGGACTTCCTACTCGTGTGGCAGTTGCGGATTGGTTTGGTTGGCAAAGAGGGCAGAGAATGGCTCAAAAGAGTAGCGATATTTAAAAAAGTTTTGGTATACTGACCTCATGGATATTGAGGAGCTAAATCGTACCCAAATCGTCTTGCTTGTTATTCTTGTTTCTTTTGTCACGTCTATTGCGACGGGTATTGTCACCGTGGCACTTCTTGCGCAGGCGCCACCGGCGGTGACGCAGACAGTAAATCATGTGATTCAACGCACCGTAGAGTCGGTAGTCCCGGCAGTGGGTGGCACTACAGAAACGATTAAAGAAACCACCGTGGTGGTAAAAGAAGAGGATCTCGTCACCGAAACTATTGCAAATACATTTGCACGCATTGCGTCAGTCCATGAAACTGTGTCGTCGTCGTCGCCGGTGGTCGCACTTGGCGTTTTGGTGCAGGGTGGGTTACTTATCACTGACTCAGGAGTTGTTGGTGACACGCACCTCATTGATTTTGGTGCGACATCCAGTGTGTACACAGTGGCTGACCGCTACTCTGAAATTGGCATCGCGGTCTTGAAGGGCTCTGGTGGCGGTGCGTTTCGCATTGCAGACACCGACAAGGCAAAGCTCGGTCAGTCAGTCATCGCGCTCCCGTCAGCAAGTGGTACTCGTGTCGGTATTGGCAGTCTCATCAGCCGCTACAAACTAGCAACGGTCGATGAGTTGCCGGTCAGGGCTATAGAGACCACGGTGACCGGGACTTTGGCCCCCGGCGCACCCCTTGTGAACGTCTTTGGAGAGGTTTTGGGTGTTAATACTAGGGTTTCAGCGGCCTCGGGGTCCGGCACCTTCGTCAGCTTCTCTGATTTAATGCCTATTGTTCTTAATGTGCGCGGCACTGCAACATCAACGCCGCAGTAGTATACTGTAGGTATGCAACCACTTCCTCCCTTCAACAACTTCACCACCAAGGCTAAGGATGCTGTGAGAAAGGCCCACGAGCTGGCTATTGAGCGCGGGCAGAATCAGGTTTCAAGTCTTCACATGGCTGTCGCGCTCATCCTCCAGGAGGAGTCGTTGGTCGTATCAATATTAGAGCGACTTGAGGTTGATGTAGTACTTTTCACAGATTCTCTTGTTGAAATATTAGAGACGCCGTCTGCAGCATCCACCATCTCGCCGTCGTACCAGCTGTACCTTACGCCAGATTTGGTTCAGGCGCTTGAATCCTCAGTCAAAATCGCGAGTGCGATGGGTGAGTCGTTTGTATCAGTCGAGCATTTGTTTATGGGTGTTTTGCAACACCCTGGTCCCGCAACCGAGGTGTTTAATCGCTTTCGCATTGATCGCGAAGCGGTAATGAATATTCTTGAAGAGTTGAAGCAGGGTCGCACGACAGAAGTCGAGGGGCCAAAAAAGTTTCGTGTGCTACCAAAGTATACGCGCAATCTCACGAAGCTCGCGACAGAAAATAAACTCGACCCGGTCATTGGTCGTGATACCGAGATTAGCCGCGTGATTCAAATTTTGTCACGTCGTACGAAAAATAACCCCATCCTCATCGGAGAAGCGGGTGTTGGTAAGACGGCGATTGCAGAGGGTCTTGCTATCCGCATGTCTGTCGGGGATGTGCCCGAGTCGTTGAAGGGTAAAGAGCTGTTAACGCTCGATCTTGGCTTGTTGATTGCAGGGACAAAGTATCGCGGCGAATTTGAAGAGCGTTTGAAGAACATCATGAAAGAGGTAGAGAAAGCGGAGGGGAGAGTCATTCTGTTTGTTGATGAGATACATACGCTTGTAGGTGCTGGTTCTGCAGAGGGCTCGCTCGATGCGTCAAACATGTTAAAGCCGGCGCTCGCGCGTGGCGACTTCCGCGTGATTGGTGCGACGACGCTCAAGGAGTATCAAATGCACATCGAGCGCGACCCTGCACTCACTCGACGCTTTCAGCCAGTGTATGTGAACGAGCCCTCAGAAGAAGATGCGATAGCTATTCTTCGCGGCCTTCGCGAGAAGTATGAGTTGTATCACGGCGTGCGCATCACGGACGACGCGTTGGTTGCTGCAGTCCAGCTTTCATCACGCTACATTACTGACCGATTTTTGCCGGATAAAGCAGTGGACTTAATCGATGAAGCGGCGTCAGCGCTCAAAATATCACTTGAAAACAAGCCGCCTGCACTTGAAGAATCAGATCGTAAGGTGCGTCGCCTTGAAATAGAGCTCGCCGCGCTTAAAAAAGACGAGGAGGCTCATATCGGAAAGAATACGCAGAGTCGTATGCGAGAGATAGAGGCAGAGGTCGCAGAAATCCGTGCAAAGACTGCCGAGTTGGAGGTTAAGTGGAAGAGCGAAAAAGAGTCACTCGCTGCTATCGGTAAGTCTAAAAAAGAGTTAGAACAGCTCCGGGCTGAGGCCGAGAGTGCAGAGGCGCGCGCTGATCTCGCACGTGCAGCAGAAATCCGCTACGGTACGCTCCCGATAAAAGAAAGAGAACTTGAAAAAGAAGTAACAAAACTGAGCAAGCTTCAGAAGTCTCGCCGCGTCTTAAAGGAGGAAGTGACTGAGGCAGAAATTGCAACAGTGGTGAGTAGGTGGACCGGCGTGCCTGTGTCTCGCATGCTCGAGGAGGAGGCTAAGAAGCTCGCACGCATGGAAGAAGAATTAAAGGCAAATGTTGTGGGACAAGACGAGGCGGTCCGCCTAGTGTCAGACGCGGTCAAGCGTTCGCGTGTCGGCATTGCTGACCCTAATCGCCCTATAGGTTCGTTCTTGTTCTTGGGTCCAACCGGAGTGGGTAAGACAGAGTTGTCTCGAGCGCTCGCCAAGTTTATGTTCGACGATGAGTCGGCGATTATCCGTGTTGATA
>JBDKFU010000053.1:0-16106 GCA_039798565.1 Candidatus Parcubacteria bacterium | reverse complement strand
GTGTATGACGATAGTTCTGCCGCTCGCGACGAAATGTTTCGCGAGCTCTCCATGAAGGATCGCACACGAATTTCTAGTGCGCTTGTTAAGGATGGTACACAGGTGTCGGCAGGAGTTGGGGCAATCGCGACGGCGGTTTCTACGCTCATGTTGCCACTGACGTATGCGGCACTCGGGTTTTTTTCAACTGGTTTTTTGGCGGGTCGATTGTTCCGTGCATCGTACTATCAGGAGAAATCTCTCGGCCGATGGGGCTTTACTCTCGCCGCTGTGGCGATACTTGCACTCGGTGCGGTAGTTTCAAGTGTCACGTTAGGTGCGACACTGCTTACTGTGCCGTTTCTTCTGGGCGGTGCGCTCCTTGGGTACGGTGATATCCTCTATACTACAAAGTAACTATGATAACTTTTCACATTATTACGTTGTTTCCAGAGGCATGCCGGCCGTATCTCGATGCGTCGATACTTGGGCGTGCACAGGAGGCAAAGAAAATAAAAATAAAATACTATAATCCACGCGATTTCTCCAAGGACAAATTTGCACGTGTTGATAGGCGTCCGTATGGTGGGGGCCCCGGTATGGTTTTAGAACCAGAATCAATTTTGAAAGCAGTGGGTAAGGCGCTTGGCAAGAAGAAAGCAGAGATTTATTTTTTTGATACCTCTGGTACGCAGTTTACCAACGGACTGGCTCGCGCGGCAGCAAAGAAAGTCAAAGATATGGTGTTTATTTGTGGTCACTATGAGGGCATAGATGCACGCGTGCAGAAAATTTTGAAAGCAAAAAAGATAACGGTGGGTCCCTACACGCTCACCGGTGGCGAGCTGCCCGCCATGCTCGTTATTGATGCAATTAGTCGACAGATACCGGGCGTCTTAGGCCGCTTTGATTCTATAGAAGAGGAGCGCACTGCAAGCGCTGAGGTGTATACCCGTCCAGAGGTGTTTGTCTGGAAGGGTAAGAAGCACCGCGTACCAAAAGTTCTTTTGTCGGGAAATCATAAGCTCATCGACGAGTGGAAGCGGGGTATATGACCAAGCGCAAAGAGGGGAATCCGCCACGAGTGCTCTTTTCAGCTATGTCTGACGCAGAGCTCATTGCTCATTACCAAAACCACTTCTCGTCGATGGATTGGACAGATCTAAAGAAGTACGCGCCCGGTCTCCGCAATCGAATGCAGAAGCGAAAGTTGCAGTGGGCCGTAAAGCGAGAAGGGAGGTCACTCACTGACGACGAAGTAATTAGTCGTGCAAAAGCAATCAAAGACTCAGGTGTGGCTCGAATACCTTCAAAGTTATACGGACAGCTCTGGCACCGTGGCGTGTCGGGGTTTGTGGCAAAAAAACCGATGACCAAAGAAGAAGTGTGGGCGAAGTATCAACGCGAGTTCTCCGGCTTGACCCCAGGCCAGTTACAAAAAAAGAAGGGAGGCGTGGCAATGTATGCTCTCTTAGCAAAACACGACCTAGTAAATGATATGCCGCGACTAAGGAAGGTTGCAGTAGAGCCAAAGCGCGGTTAGTTGATAGTTGCACTTCTACGGAGTAGGCGTATACTCTTATTTTATGGAAGCAGAGCACACAAAAAAGTTGCGTGGAGCACGAATAAAGAGCGAGATGGTTGTACGGCGCGCAAAAACTCCGCCATCAGATCGAACCCAAGGGGGCCGCAAAGAGCCGGTTGATATGACCCGACCCGGGTGGTGGAGACCAGTGATTGGTGAGTTTAAGCTCCGCCCCGACATTGTTAATACTGTTTCAGTCGTACAGAAACGAGAGACAAGTAAGCTGTCTGACGAGCAGCGATCGGTTGCCGCACGTAACAAGTTTCACTTCTATGAACGTAATGGGGCACAGATTGGACAGTACGAGCGTATTCGACGCAGTTATTTGTAGCTTTTGGCATAGTGGGGTGGTATAAAAGGTATAGATGAAGGAGTCATCACTCACACAGGCTCGTCGACTCTATCCAAACGCGTCGCAACACGAAATAATGCAGAAAGACCCAGACTTGTACTGGGATTTATTGTTTGACGGTTCACTGCATAAGATTGCATAAGGAGATTCAGTTCGAAAAACTAATGGGACTGTACCTGATGAGTCAGTCAAAGTGCACGTCCCGCCAAAGCCAAAAATAAAAGTTGAAAAGCCAGTGCCTGTACACGTGCGAGTTCCAAAAGTCAGAGTCGAACCACCCAAAGTTCGGATGTTGCTCCCGGATATTACACCAGCAAAGAAAAATGAGGTTGTCACAAGGTCTCAAACCATAGTGAGCGAGCCAGTGGCAGTTGAGTGTGAGCCAGCTCCCGTTTTTGTAGTACCGCCAGTTACAGCGCCAGCTTCTGTGGTGCGGCGAACGACGGGCGTCCCACAAAAACTTGGTCGTGGGCGTCGGACAACCGAGCAAGAGGCGCTCGAGGCGAAAAATAGACGTGATTTTTATAGTCGTAACAAGACACAGCTCGGCCAGCTTGAGAGTATGATGCGAGACAGGCGTCGTTAAATGGCTATCCACAGGGGGTAGATGGGGGGTTGACGCCTGAAACCCAGGGGGCTATACTTAGCGGACCACTAGAGATTGCGTAGCGGGAGGTGGGTTTTAATACAATTAAATACATATTAAGCGATACGGACGCCCCGTAAGGGGTACGCGTCTGTGTCGCAATTCGTCGTATGGGAACAAAAATGCCACAGAAGCGTTTTATGCGCTACCGAGCTCCCCGCATTCCGATGCCGGATTTGATTCAGCCACAGGTAGCGAGCTTCAACTCGTTTCTGACTGATGGCATCAAGAATCTTTTTAAGGAATTTTCTCCCATCATTGACTACTCGAAGAAAAAATTCGAGATGGAGTTTGTTTCGTTTGAAATTGGCGAGCCAAAAATAGACGAATACGGAGCAAAAGAGAACAAGCAGACCTTTGACGCACCACTTAAGGCCAACATTCGATTGACGAATAAGAATCTTGGAACTAAGAAGGAGCAGTCTATATTCCTTTCTGACATTCCGCTCATGACCAACCACGGCACCTTTATTATTAATGGTGTCGAGCGCGTTGTTATCCCTCAGCTTGCTCGTTCATTCGGCGTCTTTTTCACATCGGCAGATATTAAGGGCAAAATGTACTTTGGTGCAAAGATTATCCCTGCTCGTGGCGCATGGATTGAAATTGAGAGCGAGGCAGACGGCGCTATTTTTGTAAAAATCGATAGAAAGCGCAAATTCCCGATCTCGACCTTGCTTCGCATTCTCGGTGCGAAGTTTGATTCTGACATTGTGACGCTTTTTGACCGCGTCCCGGGCGGTAAGGCAGCACTTGAGGCCTCTCTCGCAAAGGACACGGCAAAAACAGCAGAGCAGGGCTTTGTAGAAATCTACCGCCGCCTTAGAGACGGTGACTTGGCTACTCCAGAGACCGCTCGCGAGTACGTGCAGAGCATCTTCTCAGCTGAGCGCTATGACTTGTCATACCCAGGCCGTCACCGCTTTAACCAGCGCTTCGAGCTTCCAATGGATAAGGCGACCTTGGCTCGCCACACCTTGAATCTCGACGACATGGTGCAGATTGTGTCCCACATCATTACGCTTAATCACAATCCAGACGCACTCCCTGACGACATCGACCACCTCGGTTTCCGTCGCGTTCGCCAGATTGGTGAGCTTCTTGAGGCTCGCGTGCGTATCGGTTTGTCTCGCATGAAGCGAAACATCCAGGACAAGATGTCGACCATCGACGTTGAGACCACGCTTCCAACACAGCTCATCAACCCGCGCCCATTTGCAGCTGCTGTTAAGGAGTTCTTTACGGCGAACCAACTTTCACAGCTTACTCAGCAGCAAAATATTCTCGACGAGCTTGAAACGCTCCGCACACTTTCAGCGCTTGGTCCCGGAGGTCTTACACGAGAGCGCGCAGGCTTTGAAGTTCGCGACGTGCACACGTCACACTACGGCCGTTTGTGTCCAATTCAAACTCCTGAAGGACCAAACATCGGTCTTATCTTGCGCCTCGCATCATACGCACGTATTAATGACTTCGGTATTATCGAATCCCCCTACGCTCGTGTCACGAAAGGAAAGGTGACTGACGAAATTGTCTTTTTGAACGCATTTGAAGAAGAGGATCACGCTATTGCGCACGCATCTGTGCCGATGAAAGAGGACGGTTCATTACAGTCTGATCTCGTGGAAGTTCGCCTTAAGGGTGAGCCAACTCTGGTTGAAAAGAACGCAGTTGAGTTTATCGACGTTGCATCAAACCAGATGTTCTCGATCGCAACGAGTATGGTGCCCTTTATTGAAAACGATGCAGCGCACCGTGCGCTCATGGGTTCGAACATGCAGAAGCAGGCGACACCGTGCCTCGTCGCGGAGGCTCCTATCGTTGCAACGGGTGTAGAGGCGCTCGCAGCTCGTGATACTGGCCGACTCATTTATTCTGCAACGCCAGGTACCGTCACCCACGTCGACTCACGAAAGATTGTCGTCACAGACACTGATAATAAGAAGCACGAATACCTACTCCAGCCGTTCTCGATGACAAACGAGTTCTCAGCGTTCTATCACAAGCCAGCAGTTGATATTGGACAGAAAGTAAAGAAGGGCGATCTTCTTGGCGACACATCGTCTACAAAAGATGGACAGCTTGCACTTGGACAAAACGTGCGCGTTGCATTCATGAGCTGGTCTGGTGCTAACTACGAGGACGCAATCGTTATTTCAGAGCGCTTGGTCCAGCAGAGTAAGTTCACCACTATTCACATCGAAGAGTTTGATGTTTCTGTTCGAGATACCAAGCTTGGTCCCGAAGTAACCACACCAGACATCCCTAACGTTTCAGAATCAAAACTCAGAAACCTCGATGAGGAAGGAGTTATTCGCGTTGGTGCAGAAGTTCGCCCCGGCGACATCCTTGTCGGTAAAGTAACACCAAAGGGTGAGACACAGCTTTCTCCTGAAGAGCGCCTGTTGCGTTCCATCTTTGGCGACAAAGCAAAGGACGTAAAGGATACATCACTCCGCATGGAGGGCGGTAAGCGTGGTCGCGTCATCGGCGTAAAGGTATTCTCACGCGAGCGCGGCGACACACTTGAATCAGGTACCATCAAAAAGATTTACATCACCGTCGCACAGCTTCGAAACGTTGCAGTCGGCGACAAACTTGCAGGACGCCACGGAAACAAAGGTGTTATCTCTCGCATTCTCCCCGTTGAAGATATGCCACACACCGAGGATGGTGAGCCTATCGATGTCATCTTGACCCCGCTTGGCGTACCAAGCCGTATGAACCTCGGACAGATTCTTGAAATGCACCTCGGACTTGCAGCACACACGCTTGGGTACCAGGCTATTGTGCCGCCATTTGCAGGTGCGACAGACGCTGAAATTCGCGCTGAGTTGAAGTTGGCCGGATTTAAGGAGTCGGGCACGATGGCTTTGTACGACGGACGCACCGGAGAAAAGTGTGCAGAAGAAGTAGCGATTGGCTACATGTACATCTTGAAACTCCACCACATGGTAGAGGACAAGATTCACATGCGTTCGATTGGTCCGTACTCTCTCATTACACAGCAGCCACTCGGCGGTAAAGCGCAGAACGGCGGTCAGCGATTTGGAGAGATGGAAGTGTGGGCGCTCTTGGGCTACGGTGCTGCGCACACGCTCAGAGAAATGCTCACGATTAAGTCTGACGATATACAAGGTAGAAGTGCAGCATTTGATTCTATCGTGAAGGGAAGACCAATTGGCGAGATGCATACACCAGCAGCGTTCTCTGTGTTGGTTAACCATCTTCGCGGTCTCTGTCTCGACGTCATATTAGGAAAGGGGGCTCCAGAAGTTACTACTAAACTATAAACAACCTATATGGACCAAAAACGAGGAAAAGTTGTTGATGTTTCAGAGTTCGACTGGATGGCGCTTAAAATCGCTAGCCCTGAAAAGATTCTTGAATGGTCATGGGGAGAAGTGCGAAAGCCAGAGACGATAAACTATCGTACGCAACGCGCTGAAAAGAACGGCCTTTTTGATGAGGCAGTGTTTGGTACAGAAAAAGATTACGAGTGTTACTGCGCAAAGTACAAGGGTCCACGTTTCCGCGGCATCGTCTGTGAGAAGTGTGGTGTCGAAGTAACGCGCGCTATCGTTCGTCGTGAGCGCATGGGCCATATCGAGCTCTCAAGCCCGGTGGCACACATTTGGTTCCTCCGTTCTGTACCGAGTCGCATTGCAACGGTACTTGGTGTTTCAGCGACTGATGCAGAAAAAGTGGTCTACTTTGCAGGCTACATAGTCACGAACGTTAACGAAGAAGAGCGTGCACGTGTTGTTGGTGAGCTTGAAACTGAGTACAAGACTAAGAGCAAACTGTTGACCAACGATAAAGCAACAGAAGAGTTGAAGAACTTGATGAATGCTGCAAAGAGCGATATCGAGCGCATTCGCCCAGGTCTCGTGCTTGATGAGATGGAGTACCACCGCTTCTCAGTGAAGTACGGTACGTTCTTTGATGCAGGTATTGGTGCAGAAGCAATCTATCAAATCTTCAAGTCGCTCGACATGAAGAAGTTGGCTGAAGATCTTGAAGCGTCACTCGAGAAGGGCTCGGTCCCCGGTGAGCGCGAAAAGGTGATGAAGCGTTTGAGTTTGGTTAAGAGCATGGTCCGTGCCAACGTTCGTCCAGAGTGGATGTTCCTTACGCGCATTCCAGTCACGCCGCCAGCACTCCGACCTATGGTCGCCCTTGAGTCAGGTCGTCATGCGACTTCAGACGTCAACGACCTCTACCGTCGTGTAATCAACAGAAACAACCGTCTTGCAAAGCTCCGCGACATCCATGCACCAGAAGTTATCTTGCGAAACGAAAAGCGTATCTTGCAGGAAGCAGTTGACGCACTCCTCGACAATTCAATTCGTCGCGGTCAAACGAATGTTACGAGCGCTGCACAAAAGCGTCCGCTCAAATCACTCGCAGACTACCTTAAGGCAAAGCAGGGCTACTTCCGCTTCAACTTGCTTGGAAAGCGTGTTGACTACTCAGGACGATCAGTTATTGTCGTCGGTCCTGACCTCTCGCTCGACGAGTGCGGTTTGCCAAAGCATATGGCACTCGAGCTTTTCCGTCCGTTTGTTATCTCACAACTCTTGAAGCGCGAACTCGCACACAACATTCGTGGTGCAGGCCGCCTCATTGAAGAAGGTATTCCAGAAGTCTGGGCGATTCTCGAAGAAGTTATTAAGGGCAAGCACGTACTCTTGAACCGTGCGCCAACATTGCACCGTCAGGGTATCCAGGCATTCCGTCCAACCCTGATTGAAGGAAATGCGATTCAGCTCCACCCACTCGTGTGTCAGGCGTTTAACGCAGACTTTGATGGAGACCAAATGGCAGTACACGTGCCGCTCTCTGACGAGGCACAGCTTGAAGCAGCGACCATTATGTCGGCGAACAAGAACATCTTGAAGCCGGGTTCTGGTTCTCCAGTTGTTTCAACCGACAAGGACATTACGCTCGGCATTTTCTGGATGACTCGTAGTTTGAAAGGTGCACGCGGAGAAGGTAAGTACTTCTCGAGTCCAAACGCGGCGATTCTCGCATACGACTTTGGCGACCTCGATATCCACGCCGCAATCCAGGTTAATCCATCAGACAACACCGCAAAGTATGGTGCAGTTTCAGGCGGAAAGCGCTTTGAAACAACCGTGGGTCGTCTTTTGTTTAACTCACTCTTCCCGAAGGATTATCCGTTCATCAACGATGAGGTAAAGAAGTCGACACTCTCAAAGATTGTTGAAGACTTGATTCGTACCTATGGCCTTGATGCAATTCCACCAATCCTCGACAAGATTAAGGCGACTGGATTCCGCTTTGCTACCAAGTCAGGCATTACCTTTAGCGCCGCAGACATCGTGGTGCCAAAAGAAAAGGACGGTATCATTGATGCCGCTCAGAAAGAAGTGTTGAACATTGTTGCTGAGTATGAGAACGGCCTCCTCACCGCTGACGAAAAGCGTCGTCTCGTTATCGAAGTCTGGCTCCGCGCTAAGACAGAGGTAGAAAAGCACGTCCTTCCATCACTCGACAAGAACTCATCGATCTACACCATGATTGTGTCAGGCGCCCGAGGTTCTATCGGAAACTTGACTGAAATGGCTGGTATGCGAGGACTCTTAAACAACGCGAAAGGCGAGGTTATCGAGCACCCTGTCATCTCATCGATGAAGGGCGGATTGTCACCGATTGAATACTTTACCACCACACACGGTGCACGTAAGGGATTGTCAGACACCGCGCTTAAGACCGCTGCTGCAGGATACCTCACACGCCGTCTCTTTGACGTGGCGCAAGACGTGGTCGTGAGCCAAGAGGATTGTGGTACCAAAAAGACCATCACCGTTCATAAAATGCGCTCGACCGGTATGGAGGCTGACCTCGGCAAACTCGCTGTTGGTCGCGTCTTGGGCGAAAACGTAGAGCTTGAAGGCACAACCTTGAAGAAGGGGACGCTCTTGTCATCTGACGACGGGCTCCTTATCTCACGCTCGGCGCTCACATCTATTGTTGTTCGTTCACCGATGAGTTGTGAGAGCGAGTACGGTATCTGCCAAAAGTGTTATGGCGCAGATATGACCACCCGTTCACTCATTGATGTTGGTGAAGCGGTCGGTACCATCGCCGCGCAGGCGATTGGAGAGCCGGGTACGCAGCTCACCATGCGTACCTTCCATACGGGAGGCGCCGCGACGATTGGTGGCGACATCACGAACGGTCTTCCGCGCGTTGAAGAGCTCTTCGACAAACGTCCGCCAAAAGGTACTGCAGTTTTGTCACAGGTAGACGGCGATGTGGTTGAAATTCTTGACGACACCGGAAAGAAGACGGTCGTTATTCTCCCCACTACCGATTCAAAGAAGAAAGATAAGGTCGCGTACGAAGTTCCTCCGCGCCGTGTCGCTATTGTTAAGGTCGGGTCGCACATCACTCGTGGTCAGGCTATCACCGACGGATCTGCTAACCTCGATGAGTTGTTTGAACTTGCTGGTTCTGCGCGACTCCAGGAGTACATGATTGACGAAGTATCAAAGATTTATGACTTGCAGGGTGCATCAGTGTCACACAAGCACATGGAGGTCATCATTCGTCAGATGTTCTCACGATTCCGCATCGCAAATCCGGGCGACTCAGGTTTGAACAAAAACGATGTCGTCGAAGCTGGTACGCTCTACAAGATAAATCGTGAACTTAAGGAGGCAGGAAAGGAGGTAGCAACAACCGAGCCTATGGTTCTTGGTATCACTGAAGTTTCGTTGAACAGAAAGAGCTTCCTCTCAGCAGCATCCTTCCAACACACAACTCGTACGCTCATCAGCGCTGCAATTCGTGGTTCAGTTGACCCACTTGCTGGTCTCAAGGAGAACGTCATCATTGGTCGCCTTATCCCTGCAGGTACTGGATTCCCCGGCAGTAAGAAGCACCAGCGTATTAAGGACCATCAGGAAGTAAAACGCCAAGAATTGGAGCGTCAGGACGACCTTACCGATTACCGCGAGCGAATTGCAGATATTGCATAGATGTCGGACACTGTTACTGCAATAAAGAATCGACTTACGATTCTTGATGTAGTCGAACCGTACGTGAAACTCGTGCGTGCTGGCCGCTATTACAAGGGACTGTCGCCCTTTACCAAAGAGAAGAGTCCGTCATTCTTTGTGTCTCCTGAACGCGGGCTCTATCACTGCTTTTCGACTGGTAAGGGGGGTGACATGTTTACCTTTATGAGCGAGATGGAGGGCGTTGATTTTAAGGGTGCGCTCATGTTGCTTGCAGAGAAGGCGGGGGTCACGGTAGAGCACGGCACGAGACGCGATACCAAAGAAGTTGATGCGCTCTATGCCGCGCTTCAGGCAGCACAGGATTTTTTTGTTGCCCAACTTGAGCACAAAAAAGATGCACACACGTATCTGATGTCGCGTGGGCTCACTGAAAAGACCATTACTGAGTGGGGTGTTGGCTATGCGCCACGCGATTGGACTGCGCTTAAAGGTGAGCTCATGAACGCGGGGCACGCAGAGCCCATTCTTGAAAAGGCTGGGCTGATAAAGCGAAAAGATTCAGACGATGCCGGCGCTGAACTGCGCACCTATGACCGTTTTCGCGGGCGCATTATGTTTCCACTTAGAGATATCGCGGGGCGCGTTGTTGGTTTCTCGGGACGCATTTTTGAAGATGACCCCAAGCATCCACAAGCAAAGTACCTAAACTCGCCTGACGGCGCCTTGTTTAACAAGTCGCAGATTCTCTTTGGCCTCCATGAGGCTAAAAAGAATTTTCGTACTTTGAAATCGGCGATGCTGGTGGAGGGACAGATGGATTTATTGATGGTGCACCAGGCCGGGTATGGAAATGCGATTGCAACGAGCGGTACTGCGTTTACTGAGGAGCATGCAAAAATTATAAAGCGCTATACCGACAACATACTCATCGCGTACGACAATGACGCCGCTGGTGTATTAGCGGCACGACGCGCTGCTGAGCTTGCTCTCCCTATGGGCTGTATGGTTAAAGTGGCGATGTTTGAGGGTAAGGATCCCGCTGATGCAATTTTAGCATCACCGCAAAAATTTAAGGATGCGGTGAAGAATGCAGTGCATATTGTTGAAAGTACGCTCGCGCGTGTCCGCAAAGAGGTGAGCGATGAGCGGGCGTTTCGAGTCGCTGTGGGTCGTGAGGTGCTACCACTTATTGCACGTATTCCTAACGCGCTCGAAGTAAGTTACTTTGTTTCGCTTATCGCACGAACTATCGGTGTCGATGAGTCAGTGCTGTACGTTGAGCTTGCAAAGATTCCAAAGCAGGGCGTTCCTGTTGAAAAGACAGTAGTACCTGAAGTCAGCTCAACAAGTGACCAAAGACTCGTTGTTGGACTTAAGGAAGTGCTTAAAAAAATGGGTGACGCGCGGGCTGACGCCATACACGTCGAAACTGTACTCAACGAGGCAGACGCTCGACAAGCACAGTTTGAAGCAGAAATTTTTATGGAAGAGCACAAAACTGATATTGATACGGCGCTGTCTGACGTTACTGAGCGTTCTATTCGTCTCTATGCTGCACGACTGTACCAAGAGGCGCTCGCCCGTCTCAGGTCGGCAGAGGTATCAGGGGACGACGCAGAAAAAGCTCAGGCGTTGGCCGATGTCGCGCGTCTTGCGGTTCAATTAAAAAAATAGTATAGTAACACGAGCACTATGCCAAAAAAGAACAAAAAAGCCGGAAAGAAATCAGCCTCAAAAGCAAAGCATGCAAAGGTGGCAAAGAAGAAGGTAGTCAAAAAGCTGAAAAAGCCGGCAAAAAAAGCACTTAAAAAGAAGGTCGCTAAAAAGGTTGCAAAAAAGGTTGACAAGAAGCTTTCAAAAAAAGAAGTAGCCCTCGAGCATAAGGCGGCACTGATGATAACGCGCGGAAAGGAGCGTGGCTATGTTACGTATAACGAGATTTTAAAACAGTTTCCGACGATTGAGGACAATGTGCTCTTCCTTGAAGATTTGTATGAGCGGCTTTCTGTTGCAGGCGTAGACGTGCTCGAGTCGGGCGGCATGCTTGAAGAGGTGCCAGACGAGGTGGTCATGCGTGGTTCATATCGCGGTGAAGGCTCGGCACACGACTCAATCCAGATGTATCTGCGCGAAATCGGCCAGTACGCGCTTTTAACTGCACAAGAAGAGCGCGACCTTGCAAAACGCATACAGAGAGGTGATACAGAGGCGAAGAATCTTCTCGCACGTGCTAACCTCCGTCTCGTTGTTTCTATTGCAAAAAAATATGCAAACCGATCAAGTGACCTTACGTTGCTTGACCTCATTCAAGAGGGTAACATTGGTCTCTTTCGTGCAGTCGACAAGTTTGATCATACCAAGGGGTATAAGTTTTCAACGTATGCAACGTGGTGGATTCGCCAGGCGATAACTCGTGCGCTCGCGGACCAGTCACGCACCATCCGTATCCCGGTCCACATGGTGGAGACCATCGCAAAGTATAAGCAGGTCTTGCGACGCCTCGAACAGGATCTTGGTCGTGACCCTATGCCAGAAGAAGTAGCGGCAGAGATGGGTGTTGAAGTCGAGAAAGTCTACCAGATTGAATCGATCAACCAAGAAACGCTTTCACTCGAAGCACCGATAACGAGTGGCGACGACGAGGACGCGTCGCAGCGTGGCGACTTTGTTGCAGACATGTCACTACCAAGCCCTGACCAGGAGACCGCGCACCGTATTTTGGTAGAACAGCTGCAAGAGATTCTTGATGATTTGTCTCCTAAGGAGCGAAAGATACTCGCGATGCGTCATGGTTTAGACGACGGTATTTATCACACACTTGAAGAGGTGGGTCTTGAGTTTGGTGTGACGCGCGAGCGTATTCGTCAGATTGAAGCCAAGGCACTCGACAAAATCCGCACCCACCAAAAGTCCCGCCGCCTTAGAAGCTATTAGTCTTTGAGTTGCTTCAGTATGCAACCGCGGGAGACCGCGAGTAACTGCCGTGTCCTCGAGTACGGTATTCTGTAAATTTCTTTTTTGCGAGTACAGCAAAATACTCTGCAAGACCAATGAGGCCACCACCGACAAGTATAATACCCGGGCCAGAAAGTCCAAAGAGTAGTCCAAGGAAAATCGCACCAAGTGCAAGTGGTAACTTATTCTTCTCGATAAAGCCTTCGTTCATAGTATTTTTTACTGTACTCCCTTTTTACTAATAGTCAACCTGTTGTGTGGAGTGCGCTTTGTTTTAAGACCCTGCGCGTTTGCATTGGTACGGTATTCCTCTAGTAGGGTGGCGTAGAGCTTTGGTGTTAACAGTTGGCGATGGTAGAGCTCAGCTAATGATGCCTCCTCAACGCGGAATATCGAGCGAAGCAAGAGCGTTTCATCAAGGGACTCAGCAATTTCTGGAAAGCGCTCCGCAATAGATTTACGACTTGCTTCGGCGTCTGTTTGATAGGTGCTATATATTGCACGCGCCTTTTCTATGAGATTTTTTGGATAGACGGATGCACCGAGCTCGGTGAGCAATCGCTCAAGTTCCTTAGTAGCCTTACGTGCGAGGATTTCTTGTGCACGGTAGTAGAGGAATTCCTCTCGAATTTCGTTCTCAAGAGAATCGGGTGAAAGTATAGAGCGAAAAAACTCAGCAATATTTTCAAAGACATCCCGATAGTCGTATGTTTGGTGCGGGTCTGGGTGCATGTTTCCATGCTCGGCCTCTTCTGCCTGTGTGGAAAGCTTTGCATCAATGCGCTTAAAAACTCGCTCTGTCACCTCGTCAAAGGTCAGTAATTCTTTGAGTATTTCTTTCTCACGGCCAATGAGGTAAATGCGCAGTGACCGCTCGGTCATTTCCATCGAAATGACTCGCGCACTGGACTGTTGAAACAATTCACCGCGCTCATTTTTATATTGGCTGCCAATGCTCGGAGGCACGTATCCCTTTTCAATAAACGTTTGAAGTCTTTCAACTGTTGTGCCGTCAACAATGGCACGAGCGCGGTCACGCGCAGCCTCTTCAAGGGGGGTGAGTATATTAATTCTAAGTGCCTTCATTATCGGCTGTACGAGCGGTGCTTTAATGAATAGCGTTGCAAACACGCAGGTAATGGTAAGTATGAGGAGGAAGTCATGAATAGGCATCGAAAAAGTCCAGCCCGGTACTGATAGGTCGGCCGGTATAAGGAGTACCAGCATGACTGCCAATGCACCGCGCAACGACCCCCACGCAAGCAGATGTTGCCATGAGAGAGGAATTTTTTCAGTCGCTTTGACAAACAGGTTAAACGGAATGACTGTTCCATAGACTGACAGTGCGCGTGCTACAGCCACTATTATCACCGCAACAGAAATGGGGATAATGAGCTCACTTGCTTCGACGGGGACGTTGGCGACTAAAAAGCCGACAAGTATAAAAATGACCGAATTCGCCATAAACGCAAACTGCGACCAGAATTTTTCGATAAACTCTTCGGCGCGCGGCGTAATTTTATACCTGCCATACGCACCCATGAATAAGGATGCAATCGTTGTCGCGATGATGGGGGAGAGTTGCAGGTGGCCAAGATCGTGATGGCGCATAACCTCGTTTATGAGCTCAGACGAAATGAAAGTAAGGTGTGCCAAGACAAGCATGAGTGTGATCGCCACGACCTCATTGTTCCTAAAAAATCCAATAATCCATGTAACGACTGCGCCGGCAAGTGTCCCAAAAATCGCACCGCCCACAAGCATAGAGGCAAATGTCAGAGCGCCCATACCAATTGCAAATCCAGAGATTCCAGTAGCGATCAGGGAGAGCACTATAAGAAAGAGTGCGAGCGCAGTCGCATCGTTCATTAAAGACTCTCCTTCAAAGATGGTAGAGAGTCTGCGGGGTGCCCCATACTCCTTAAAGAGCGCAAGCACAGCGACTGGGTCTGTCGCTGAAATCAAGGCGCCGAAGAGAAGCGCGATCATAAATGGCATGGCTATGCCAAAGATGTCGAGGATGAGCCATAGTCCGCCCGCAATGGCGAATGCAGAGACTAAGTATCCTAGTACCGCAAGAACCATGATCGAAGGCGAGTCTTGGACCACTCTTCGAAGATGCATGTTGTACGCGGATTCGAAGATGAGTGTCGGCAGAAAAATATAAAAAAGAAGTTCTGGTGTTAGCGAAAACTCACGCAAAAAATGAAATGCATCAATATTTGAAAGCGGTACCAAAAGCACTCCTGCAAGAGTGAGCAGGACGGTATAGGGGAGACGTATACGTTCAGCTATGTAATAAATCGGACTTGCAAGTGCAAGCATGACAAACAGGGCGAACGCTGAAGCAGCGGTAAGCATAGAATCCTAGTATTTCGGAATCGAAGAGAGTCTCTACCCAATATCCGTTATCGGATTCTGAAACAGACCCCCTTCTAATCCGCATGTATCATACTCCCGCTATTCAATGTAGTCAAGGATATAACAAAATTGCAGGCCGAGACTTTTATATGCATTCTCGTGATTACAGCTAGACAATTCCGTTTCGCGAGAAGAAGGAGCGGAACTCATCTGCTCGCTTATGACTCTTAGTTCCTGCGAGGAACTTGCGTGCGCGACTGCGGACCGCGCCGTACTCAGCGATTGCGCCCATATCGTATCCCAGTCGTGACATTAAGTTCCAGCGGCGTTTGAACTCGTTAAACTGTACCGTTTCGTTGCTGCCAAATGTGGTCCACGTACCCTTGCCGAATGCACCAAGGAGCAAGGCTTCTGCTGTGCCTGAGAACTCTCTCCAGTAGGCCCTCCCATTCTTTTGAACGACATCACCAAGTCTAAGCTCATGGCGCACAGACAAATTTGCGCCACCGATGAGGTTCTTGAGGCGTTTGTCTACTGACACACTTGAGTCGTTATAGGTTTCTTTGTGCCGCTGAATGAGGTCAATAAGTGGTGGCACCATATCTTTGAGTTCTTGTCGGTCCCATCCCAGCGCGACGTGCTCCTCAATCGATTTCAAATATGCCTGCACCACCTTGTTGAATCGTGAAAGGCTCCGTACACTCTCGCCGCCATACGCTTTGCCAATGGCTGCTCTGATTCGCTTGTTAACCTTTATACGCTTTTTATTATGCGCAGCTTTCTCTGCGTCTGTCATCGGACGGTCAGTAAAGACAGGAATCTGTTTCGCCCGTGTTTCTTGCGGGACAGCAGGCCGGTGTGGAGGAGTTACGTCCTCCGCTTCGCCATCAATAATTACGGGCTTATCCGGATTTCTCGGAACGAGTGGTCTTTCTGGCCGTAAAATCTCGCCGTCTAGCACCTCAGGATTCTCTGGCTTAGGCTCATCCTTTGGTTTTGTTTTTTCATCTTTTTTGCCTGGCTTAGCTTTTGTCTTTTGGTCCTCCTTCTTTTTTTCTTTCTCCTTCTCTGGAGCGGGCGGGGTAACAATTATAGGCTCACCTTCAGGTGCAGTGTGCGGCGCAGAGCCGGGCTGTGCGGGTTGAGCTGGTGTTGCGGGTGTAGTAGGTTTTGTGTCTGGAGTAGTTTTTGCTTTTGCTTTTCTTTTTTCTTGTGGCTTTCGGCGTGTGCCAGTTGTTC
>JBDKFU010000052.1:0-3298 GCA_039798565.1 Candidatus Parcubacteria bacterium | reverse complement strand
TCCAATAATCACCGCGTGCGCATGGGGGACGCTTTTCATTGCTTCGACTAAAATGTCGTTACCCTTGTTTTTGGTGAACTCGGTGATAGTGCCGATAATAATTGCATCTTCTGGGACTGGTACTTTTTCTCGAATAATCTGGCGTGCCTCCTCTCGCGTTTTCATAACAAGTGGGCTGATACCATTGTGGACGGCGATAACATCTAGGCCAAGTGGTGAGTGCACACGGTCAAAGTGTGACACTGCGATAACGCGGTGCGCCAAGAGAACCGTCGCGAGTGATGCCGTCCAGCGGAAGAATTTTGATAGAGGAGACACTGGTTCGTTGTACGCCCAGCCATGGATAGAAAAGACGATGCGGGGTACGCGCGCGATGCGTCCCGCGAGCGCGCCCAGAGCGCCCGCCTTTGAAGAGTTGGTGTGGACGATGTCAGGTTTTTCTTTGCGAAAGATAGCGATGAGTTCAAAGAATGCGCGTATGTCAGTCATCCAGTGGATGTCTCGGGTCAGGGAGGGTACAGGGATAATTCTAATTTTTTTGTCCTTCAACTTTTGTATCAGCGGCCCCTGACCGCCAAGGACGACTGCAACGTCATACGTCTCTGAAAGCTCGGTGGCGAGGTCGTATACATAGCGCCCGGCGCCACCCCAGACCGACTTGGTAACTACCAAAAAGAGCTTCTTTTTAGCCATACTATAAGTGTACCCGAGGTCGCGCTTCTTTGGTACAGTATAGGTACGAATGCCAAAGCACCTCGAGCACGATAAGCTCATTCTTTTTATAGGCGATGCACTGATATTGGTCGGTGGGCTCTGGCTCGCGCTTTTTACACGCCATTTTGAGATGGTGTCAGTGGGCTGGTATCTCGAGCACCTGCTCCCGTTTTCTATTCTGTTTGTACTCTGGCTTGTCGTTTTTGTTATTGTCGGTCTATATGACACCCGTGCAGTTTTGTTGGGTAGGCGACTTCCGGTCCTGATTACAGAGGCACAGATTGTTAATTTTTGTCTCGCAGCACTTTTCTTTTTCTTTGCACCTATTGCGATACAACCAAAGACGGTGCTTCTCCTCTATTTTTGTTTTTCGACGCTTCTGTTTGTGGTGTGGCGGATGGGTGCAGTCGAGTATGCCATCAATCAGCGCGCTCGTGCGCATGTCGAGATACTCGGCGATGGTGAGGATATTGAGCTGATACGACGAGAGATGGCGCAGAATGATCGTGTGGTATTTCCTCCAGGTACACGCATTGTTGATCCGCGACTTCGAGTTGATCCTAGTCCCGGCGATATATCTGCCGCTGAGGTGTACGAGATGCTTTTTGAGCGCGTGTCACTTGATATGCTTGATCATGCCTCATTTATCAGTGACGCATCTCGACGCGAGAGTAGGGTATACGACGTACTGAAGCGCGTCATGGATGCAAGCGCGGCGGTACTTCTCGGCGTGCTGTCGCTCGTCATCTATCCATGTGCACTTTTTGCTATCTGGAGTGAGGACGGGCGTCCGTTTTTTGTCTTTCAAGAACGCGTAGGAAAAAACGGCCAGCCATTTTCTATGGCGAAGTTTCGTTCTATGACGGGTAATGATAGTGGGACGTATGGCGATGATGGTAAAACAAAGCTGCGTGTCACGCGTGTGGGCTCGGTACTTAGAAAAAGTCGTATCGATGAGCTCCCCCAGCTCTGGTCGGTTGTCGTGGGCGCGCAGTCGCTCATTGGTCCGCGACCAGAGCTCCCCGCGCTTGTCGAGACGTACACACGTGATATCCCGCACTATGCTTTGCGACACCTGGTGACGCCAGGTCTTTCTGGCTGGGCGCAAATTTATCATGACGCACACCCGCACCATGGTGCCGACGTCGTCGAAACAAAAAACAAGCTCTCCTACGACCTGTACTATATTAAGCATCGGTCGCTCTTTCTTGATATAGAGATAGCACTTAAGACCGTAAAGACACTAGCGCTTCGTGTCGGCGCGTAATAGTATACGACTATGCAGAAAGCGCTCGTTACTGGAGGTTCAGGATTTATCGGTTCGCACTTGGTGCGAGTGCTTCGAGAGCGTGGCGTAGACGCTGTGTCGTATGACCTTAAAGAGGAGAATGACATTTTTAATCGTGAGCGCTTGAAAGCCGCACTGGTGGGTGTTGATACGGTCTTTCATCTGGCAGCTCTTGTTTCAGTTCCAGAGAGTATGGACGCACCGCTTAAAGCACATGCGACCAACGTGTCTGGTACCGTGGTCGTGTTAGAAGAATCGCGTGCCGCGGGTGTGGCGCGGGTCGTGTACGCAGGCTCTGCAGCAGTCTATGGAGACGAGCCATCAATGCCTAAAAATGAATCGTCGCCGATACTCTGTCAGTCTCCGTACGCGCTTTCAAAATATATGGGTGAACAGTGGTGTCGACTCTACACGAGCGCATTTGGATTTGATACGGTCGTACTCCGTTTTATGAATGTCTATGGCCCAGGGCAGTCGATAACGGGAGGTTACGGGGCGATAATCCCTGTCGCGCTCGACAAGCTCGCTCGAAGCGAAGTACTCACCGTGTCAGGCGACGGCACGCAGACGCGCGATTTTGTATACGTCACCGATGTGGTCGACGCGTGTATACGGGCGGCTGAGCAAGGAAAGCCAGGCGAAACGTATCTTGTCGCAAGCGGGGTCGAGACATCAATAAATGACATCGTGCAGGCTATCAATGCTGCCGGCAAGTCACTGACACATACCTATGGTCCAGCGAGAGCGGGGGATATTAACCGCTCTGTCGGGGATGCGTCATATGCAAAACGCGAGCTCGGGTGGGAGGCGCGCACGTCGATTACTGAGGGCATACGGCGTATACTGGAGAAATGATAGTAGATGGGCGTGCGCTCGCGGAAATGCGCATCACAGAGCTGCAAGCTGAGCGCGCTACGTTCGGCCCCTTAACGCTCGCCCTTGTCGTGTCTCAGTCTGACGCAGTCACGAGTTCATATATTTCGATTAAGCGGCGCGTCGCGCGAGAACTCGATGTCGCCATCGTCGAATACGCGACGCTTGACGAGGTCGTGGACGCGGACGGGATCATATTGCAACTGCCGCTGCCGGCCACTATTAATGTGGACCGCGAGAGAAACAGGATTGTTGATTTTAAAGATGTCGATATCTTAGGTGACGCGGCATATACCAAGTTCGTTACAGGAGCATATCCGCCGCCACCCGTCGCACGTGCGCTAAAAACTATTTTGCAAAATTACAAAATAGATTGCGCAGACAAAAAAGTCACGGTGGTCGGACAGGGCAGGCTTGTTGGAC
>JBDKFU010000051.1:0-4394 GCA_039798565.1 Candidatus Parcubacteria bacterium | reverse complement strand
CAATAAACCCAAGCGCAATATTTGCAAAAGGCCCCGCTGCCATGACAGCGGCCTGTGCATACTTTGGCTTATGCATAAATGCATTTGGATTTGAATTGTTTTCAGCGTCCTCTCCAACAATACGTACAAAGCCGCCAAACGGGAGTGCGTTTACCGTGTATTCTGTTGAGCCAATTTTAATCCCCCATAACTTGGGCGGAAAGCCGATGCCAAACTCTGGTACATCCATCTTTGCCCACTTAGCGACAAGCAGGTGGCCAAACTCGTGCCCGACAATCAGCACAAGCAAAATGATGATGAATATGACGATACTCATGAGGCGAGTTCTTTTTCTTTCTTTGCTGCAAGTTCGTCTAACTTTACATTGTGCTCGTCGACCACTTTTTGGATATCAGCCTTTGCGCGCTTTAATTCATCCTCAGAAAGATCGCCATCTTTCTCAGCGCTTTCAGCTTCGCTCATAGCACGCGTACGTTCACCGCGTAGCGAAACCCGTGCATCTTCAAGCTTTGATTTCAAGAGTTTGATGAGCTGAGTGCGACGCTCGGTAGTCAATTCTGGAAATGAGACGCGTACACCCTTATCATCCGAGCCGACCGATACGCCAAGATCTGCCGCAGTAATCGCCTTCTCAATATCCTTCTGCGCTGACTTGTCATATGGCGTCACATAGAGCGAGCGTGCGTCCTCAACAACCACTGATGCTATCTGAGACAACTTCATGAACGAGCCGTACACTTCGACTGATACCGTATCCAAAAGTGCTGGTGATGCTCGCCCTGTGCGTAGCCCTGCAAGCTCGGCGACGAGCCACTCAACAACTCCACGAGCGCCATCAGTTATTTTTTTCGTATTGTATGCCATGTATGTATCCTACACTATTCAACTCGAGGAAGCACGAGCGCGATGTGATTCAAGATAAGCTTTGGGCTCGAGCCACTCGACTCTAGATACCGGTCAGCGAGAAGCAAATCTCGGAGTGGCCCCGCCCCCACGGCTTGCTGGTGGGTCAACGAAAGTAACGAACGAATAAGTGCTCGGGCAGGTTCTCTGTCATGTGTCTTTTGAAGTACTGCAACCATTTTTTCAACGATAGCCATACGAACGCCGATAGTTTCTGACAGAAACGACTGTGCTTTTTCTAACGCCCCGGTATCGACAACTCCAGCGCCCGATACATGAATACAGCGCGAGCGAATAGTCGCGAGGAGCAAGCCACTCTGCGGGACCACCAAAAAAAAGTGTGACCCACCTGGCGCCTCTTCGATCACCTTTAGTAGTGCGTTCTGTGCGGCGTGCGAAGCTTTATTGAAACTTAGAATAAAAAACTTTTCTCCATTTTGTGCATGCAGTGCAGCACGATGTGATATATCACGAGCATCATCGACGTCCAAATCCGCATACGTCTGAACGGTGACGTCCGGGTTTGCACGCACCGATACTCCTCGCGATTCTAAGAGTGCAATGATTTCGTCACCACTTCCCCGAGTCACTATATATGCATGATGCAAATGCGGAACGTGTCTAAGCGCGCTGATATCCATTTCTTTATTTTATCCCCTTTTGGTGGTCATCGCTTTTTTGTATGTGTCGAGATGATTGAGTGCGATGCCCGTGCCCTTTGCAACGCAAAATGGTGCATCTGGCGCTAACACGGCCGGGACTCCTGTACGCCTAAACACAAGCTCGGGGAGGTGCCGAAGCTGAGATGTCCCACCAGTCATGATGATGCCTTGATCAATGATGTCTGAGGCCAGCTCTGGCGGCGTCTCTTGGAGTACAGCGCGGATAGCCTTTATCATCTCGCGCAGCTCTCTACTAATCGCGCGAACAATCTCATTCGTGCCGACAGTAATGGTACGCGGAAGACCAGAAAGCAAATCGCGACCCTTGATAGGCATGGAGAGCTCTTCTTCAACTGGTACGGCGGAGCCAATGCCGATTTTTACTTCCTCTGCAGTAGAATCGCCGATGGCAAGGTTATAAGTCTTTTTTATGTAGTCAGTGATTGCGACGTCAATACGATTTCCTGCGCACTTAACACTTGTTGATGCAACAATGCCGCCTAAGGATACAACCGCAACATCAATGGTGCCGCCCCCTATGTCTACAATCATGTGCCCACGTGGCTCATGAATCGGGATGCCCGCACCAATTGCGGCGAGTATTGGTTCCTTGATTACATACGCCTCGCGCGCGCCTGCTTTGACTGCCGCTTCAACAACTGCGCGTCGCTGCGTTGAAGTAACACCTGCTGGAACTGATACAACTACATCAGGTCTAAAAAAAGTATAGGAGCCGAGTGCTTTACGAATATAGTAGCGAAGCATCGCTTCAGTCACACGGTAGTCAGCAATCACACCATCCTTCATCGGTCTATACGCAATGATAGATTCTGGCGTACGACCAATCATTTCTTTTGCATCAGACCCTATCGCGACTATTTTCTTTCCGTTTTCGCTCATTGCCACCACTGACGGTTCGTTCAAAATAATGCCCTTCCCCGGCACGAATACGAGTGTGGTTGTGGTCCCTAAATCGATGCCGAGTTTTGGTGAAAGAAAAGAGAACATGGTCCGTCTAGTATAGCAATGAGCAGTCAAACACCGAATGTTGCCATTTACGGACGGATGTGTTATAAAGCTCCAACACCGTAACCGGTAAAAAAACATATGAGTAGTGATGGCATGAAGAACGAGCGTCCAAAGGCACCTGCGGGATACGAATACAACTATCGAGGGGACCTACGTAAGACACTTGAACAAATGGTAGAAGATGGTGAAATAGATCGCGCGCACGTTGTGTCTGGTCCCGTAGTAATAAAAAAGTCTCGAACGACAGTTCGCTCAAGCAAAGATACCGAGTTCCCTTTTTAAGAAGTTTGCTACACTAGAGGCATGAGCGAGACGATGCCTGGTGCATCCGCCCGCAGTGCGTCCTCCAAAACGCACGAATGGATAATCTCTCAGTGCTGTATTTGCCGACAAAAATTCACTGCAAAAGACATGCGCGATGGCAACTACGCGAGCAACCTACATATGGAAATCGCCATGCATGACACCTGCAGAAGCGCGACCTTTGGAAACTATGGCCACCACTAACTTTCTACGCGCTTAATTGAAAGTCCGAGTGCGGCTAGACGCGCATCAATGTGTGCGTAGCCACGATCGATAATATGCGCATTATTTATTGTTGACGTGCCCTGTGCGATTGCAGCGGCGAGCATATAGGCAAGGCCGGCGCGGATATCCGGCGTATCAATAGTTGCAGCACTGAGCGGTGTTGGACCTCGTATAACCGCACGATGCGGACTCACGAGCTCTATGTGTGCACCCATACGCACCAATTCTTTAGTGTATGCAAGTCGTCCATCAAATATACTTTCAATAACGACGCTTTCACCACTCGCTTGTGTAAGTAGTACTACCTGCGGCGACTGCGCATCAGTTGGATAGCCTGGGTACTCATGCGTTCTCAGGCGCGCCCCTAACAACTTTTCTGGTGCTCGCACATGCATGCCGGCACTATCAACCGTTACTGTGACACCCATAATTTCTAGTGCATCAATAACCGCATCAAGATGTGCACGCTCAGCACCAGTCACGGTTATATCTCGCCCGAGAAGCGCGCCAAGCGTTAAAAAAGATGCCGCCTCAATTCTGTCAGGAATAATTTTTGTTGGTGCATCGGGCGCATGTAAGGGGGCTGGTGTAATGAGCATTGTCGGCGTGCCCGCACCCTCAATCTTGGCACCACAAGAAATTAAAAAATCAGCAGTTGCTACCACCTCTGGTTCCATCGCACAGTTTTTTAAAACAACGGGTCCCGTCGCCGCAGTGGCCGCAATGAGTACCGATTCAGTGCCCGTGACTGATACGACATGAAAAAAATATTCGCCACCAGAAAGACCGTTCGGCGCAGATACAGTATATGAATCTGCATTTTCAATAACGGTTGCACCGAGTTTTACAAACGCATTTAAAAAGACGTCTACGGGACGCTCGCCAATAAGATCGCCCCCGGGATGTGGAAAGGTTACTGACTTATTTCTCGCGAGGACTGGACCGGTGAGTAATACACTTGCACGAAGTGATTTTGCTGCTGCTCGGTCGAGCACCGTTTGTGTCAGATCTTGTGTCCGCAGTGACACAGAATCACCAGTATAGGTGACATACGCACCGAGCCCCTCAAGAATGGTTATCATTGAGCGAATATCTGCAATCCCTGGAACATTTGAAAGTTTTGTTTCCCCCTCGACAAGGACCGCGGCCGCCATGAGCGGTAGAACTGCATTCTTTGAGCCATAGACTGGAATCGAGCCGGTGAGCTTTTTTTCGCCACCCAGTCCTTCAATGACGAAAGCGCTTCCCATGGGTATAGTATACGGTATGTAC
>JBDKFU010000050.1:0-5431 GCA_039798565.1 Candidatus Parcubacteria bacterium | reverse complement strand
CGAAACCGAGAGCATTGGTGGGATATCGTGCAGGATACGAAGCGAAAGTTCCCAAAGCAGCTTGATTCAAAAGTTATTCATATCGATCGTGCTCGTGTAGCTCGTGGCCGATTGCAAAATGTCGACAAAAATGGAAAGTCATACAGAGAGATGCGTGGGCTCGTCGCTTCGATGATTAGAAACCAGCGTCAGGTAGCTGCATCGCACCCTGAAGGGAGGACATTGTTTCGCTACTAAGGCTCGCGTACAATGGGTGTATGGCGACACTGTATACACAAGCGGACAGTAATGTACGAAAGACGTGGATGCTGATGATTACTTTTTTCATCGTGGTTATCGCGGTGGGGTGGGTGATGTCGTTTGCGCTCAATAATCAATTCATTCTCTACGCTGCGGTCGGACTCTCGATAGTAATGAACATCGGCTCCTACTGGTATTCAGACAAGCTAGCCCTAGCAACCAGTGGTGCAAAACATGTGGATAAGGCTGTGGCTCCAGAGCTGTATAACGTTGTGGAGAACCTGTGTATTGCACAGGGGATACCGATGCCAAAGGTCTATGTAATCAATGACCCCGCACCAAATGCCTTTGCGACCGGTCGAGACCCCGCCCATGGCGCTATAGCGGTCACCACGGGTCTTCTCGCCATGATGGATAAGAGTGAGCTTGAAGGAGTGTTAGCACACGAGCTATCTCACATCAAAAATAGAGACACGTTAGTGATGACTGTTGTGGTGGTGCTTCTTGGCATGGTCACACTCTTGTCTGATTTCTTCTTACGCTCGATGGTATTTGGTGGAAATAATGAAAACAGAGATGGGCGATTGCAGATAATTTTCATTATCGCGGGCGTTGTGCTCGCGATACTGTCACCTATTATTGCCCAGCTTATTCAACTGGCAATATCGCGAAAGCGTGAGTTTCTTGCAGACGCATCTGGTGCCTTAATGACACGATATCCAGAGGGTCTTGCATCAGCGCTCAAAAAACTGGGCGCGTATCAAGCACCGATGAAAAATGCGAACCACGCGACTGCGCACCTCTTTATTGCAAACCCGTTTGGTGCGCGTGCGATGAAGGGGATAGGAAAGCTCTTTATGACCCACCCACCAATCGACGACCGCGTCGCCGCACTCCTCGGTCATTCCGCGTAGGATTTTGCTATACTATCGGTATGAAAAACACATTTTTATGGGTTGTAGTCGCGATAGTGGTTGTGCTCGCGCTGTGGCTTGGTGGCGCGTATAACGGATTTATCTCGTCTGACCAAGCGGTACAAGCTGCGTGGGCTGATGTACAGGGCCAGTATCAGCGTCGTGCAGATTTAGTCCCAAACCTCGTTGAGACCGTTAAGGGTGCTGCAGCGTTTGAAACTGAGACATTTACTGCAGTAACAGAGGCGCGTGCAAAAGCGACGTCACTCACGGTGAATCCTGCGTCACTCGATCCCGCGAGCATCGCAGCATATCAGTCAGCGCAGGGTGAACTTTCAACCGCTATTGGACGACTCCTTCTCGTTGCAGAAAATTATCCAGTGTTAAAGGCGACAGAAGCGTTTCGCGATTTACAGGCACAGCTTGAGGGGACAGAAAATCGCATTGCAGTTTCTCGCCGCGACTTTACTCAGGCAGTGCAGACGTACAACACTAAAGTCAAAAGTTTCCCCGGCTCGTTCATAGCATCCATCTTTGGTTTCTCTGAGAAGGGATATTTTACAGCTGAGGAAGGGGCAGATCAGGCACCTGATGTTTCGTTCTAGTTATTTTTTCTTTACGCTCGTTTGTATTCTCGTGCCAGCGAGTGTGTTCGCCTACACATCACCGGGTGCACCATCTTCGTACGTCAGCGACTTCGCCAATGTCATTACTGATGATGTACAGACCGAGATAGAATCGCGACTCTCGGCATTTTCAGCGAGCACCACGGGCGAAATCGCGGTAGTGACTGTCGAGAGTCTAGATGGAGATGACATAGAGTCATACGCGACAACTCTTTTTAGAGAGTGGGGGATAGGTGACGCGAACGATGACACCGGCATACTCATGTTAGTTGCACCAAACGAGCGTGAGGTGCGCATTGAAGTGGGGTACGGATATGAGGGTGCGGTGCCCGACATTCGTGCAGCGCAGATAATTAGAAACGACATACTCCCGCGCTTTAGAGAGGACGATATCAGTGGTGGGGTTCTTGCAGGTGTAAACAGTGTCTTGCTTCTTATAGAAAATCCGAGCGAGGCGCCGGCATTAGAAGAAGAGCCTGCAGCATCATTTGACTTTGAATCTCTCATTGCAGTATTTTGGGTTGGTTTTGTTCTGCTTTCGTGGCTCGCGTCCGCACTTGCACGAAGCAAAAGTTGGTACGCAGGCGGTATTGTGGGTGGCGTCGTTGGTGCGCTTGTGTGGTTTTTTGTTCCACTGTGGGGGTATTGGATGATAGTCCCACTTATTCTTATCGGACTCGCGTTTGATTATGCTGTGTCTAGCGCATACAAAGAGGCAGTAGGAATGGGTACAAACCCTCCATGGTGGACGGGTGGCACGTGGCCTACAGGCGGCTCCTCCTCATCAGGCGGAGGATTTGGTGGCTTTAGTGGCGGCTCGTCAGGCGGCGGCGGCGCAAGCGGCAGTTGGTAAGTGAGGAAATTAACCGAGCTGCTGCTTCTTTGACATCTCTACGCCAGTCATTCCCATCACTCTAGTTGCTCGCTCCTGAATCATTTTAGCGAGAATACTCTGAGCTTGGTTCAACTTCTCGTGGGCTGCCCTTAGTTGTTCTGCTGACATATGATTTTGATTATTTTGTAATCTTCTGCCTATAGTACCCATAGAGAGGCGCGGAAGTTACGCGTGTGCTATATAAGTAGGACGGAGGCGTCGCATAGCGGTCTAGTGCGCACGCTTGGAAAGCGTGTGAGGGTAACACCTCCGAGAGTTCGAATCTCTCCGCCTCCGCTACAGCAGTCTGAACCGAGCATGTCTCGGTGAGGACTGATGCCGAGAGTTAGGAGAGATTCGAACGACGGAACGAGCGAAGGCGAGTGAGTCGGTGCCCAGAGCGAGGTCAGCAGACCTCGACTCGCGGGCGAATCTCTCCGCCTCCGCCTAGATTATTTAGTAACAGTATAATTAAGCATCGAATGTCTAAAGCTGATATACTGAAGGGCATATGGATATAAATTTTATAGCAGTTGGGGTTTCAGCAGTAGCGCAGTTTATTGTAGGAGCTATTTGGTACATGCCGCTCTTTGGCAAGATGTGGGGGCAGATACACGGGTTTGATAAGGTTCCACCAGAACAGCAGAAGGAGATGTATAAGAGCATGATGCCACTCATGCTTGTGCAGTTTGTGATGGCGCTTGTTACCAGCTTCGTCTTTGGCATACTTGTTGCTACAGCTCCAGCAGAGTGGCATGCCTATGGCCTCGCGGGTCATTTGTGGCTCGGCTTTGCTGCACCTATGCAGGTGAGCCTCGTAATCTTTGGCGGCACGGAGCCTAAGTGGGTGGTTAAAAAGACGCTCATAGCGATCGGCGGCTCCCTAGTCTGCTTTATGGCGATGGCTGCAGTGTTTAGCGTGATGTAATAGTCACAGCTAGGTGACTATAGCGCGCGCCACTGTCTTGTAGCCTTGGTAGTGACTTGGTTCTTGCTGTTATACTGATGAGGTGAAGATCCTCCTCGTTGTTGTTGCTATACTCGTTGTCTGGTCAATCTACGGCTATTTTTCTTCGAACGTTGAGCAGGCAGAGTATTCTGTGCTGCAAAAGGCAGATGGATATGAAATACGCGAGTACCCAGCACACATCGTGGCGCAAACGACTGTGACAGGCTCCTACGATGAGGCATTGAATGACGGCTTCGGTATTATCGCTGGATATATTTTTGGTGGCAATACTAAGAAAGAAAGTATAGCCATGACCGCTCCTGTCACGGCACAAGAATCTGTTTCAGATTCAGAAAAAATCGCAATGACAGCCCCAGTGACTGCACGAACCGAGGGGAATGCGCGCATCATCGCTTTTGTGATGCCAAAGTCTTATACGCTTGAGTCGCTGCCCGTTCCAAATGATGCCAGAGTGAAGCTCGTACAGGTGCCTGCAAAAAAGATGGCAGTGCTTCGTTTTTCTTGGTTTAGAAATACGGAGCGCGTTAAAGCAAAGGAGTCCGAGCTTCTTTCTATGCTTTCGCGCGATACGGTGGTGGTGCTTGGTAGCCCCTCCTATGCTGGCTACAATGCGCCGTGGACACCACCCTGGATGACACGAAACGAGGTCTTAGTAGAAATAAAATAACTATATGTTTTTAAAATTATATGTAATTGCGCTCCCTGTGTTCTTTGCTATCGATATGCTCTGGCTCGGGGTTGTTGCTAAGGGGTTTTATTTCAATCAGATTGGTGCGCTGATGAAAACTGATATTAATTGGACGGCTGCGATTATTTTCTATCTTATTTTTATTGCCGGACTTATTGTATTTGTTATTGCTCCAGCAGTTGAAAAAGGGGAGTGGATGCACGCACTTTTGTTTGGTGCGCTGTTTGGGTTCATTACGTATGCGACCTATGACCTGACAAATCTTGCAACACTCAAGGAGTGGCCACTGCTCGTTTCTCTTGTCGACATGCTGTGGGGTGCAGTCTTGGCCGCATCAGTCTCAACCATTACTTTTTTTATTGCTGCAGCGCTGGGCGTACGCTAGGACATGTCCGCACTTCTTTTTTCTCTCGTGGCGCTCGGTGTGTACATGACCGTGCTTTTTGTCGCGAGCATCGCATTCAAGAATAACGGTATTGCTGATATTGGGTACGGTGTTGCTTTTATGGTGGTTATTGGAACGGTCGCACTCCTCATCGATGCGCCGTCTTCGTATTCGCTCGTTCTTGCAGCGCTACCTTTTGTGTGGGGCGCACGACTCGCGGTGCGCATCTTTAGAAAAAACTACGGTAAGCCAGAAGATTTTCGTTATAAGGCGTGGCGAGACGCTTGGGGGAGTAGTTTTTTCGTACGTAGTTTCTTTCAGGTGTATATACTTCAAGGTAGCGTTGTGTTCCTTATTGCATTGCCGGTGACACTTGCGTTGGCGTTCCCGATAGCGACGCCATCGTACTTGTTCTTAACATTTGGAATTTTGGTATGGGTCGTTGGCTTTTTCTTTGAAAGTGTCGGTGATTATCAGCTCGATCGTTTTCTGAGTGACCCGACAAACAAAGGAAAAATAATGATGACTGGTCTGTGGCGGTATTCTCGCCATCCTAACTATTTTGGTGAAAGTTGTATGTGGGTGGGGATCGCCATCGCCTCGTTTGGACTCACTACCGTTCCCTGGCTTGTATTTGTGAGTCCACTGCTGATTACGTTTCTCCTCCTTAAGGTGTCAGGCGTGCCATTACTTGAAAAGCGGTGGGAGGGAAATCCAGAGTGGGAGGCCTATAA
>JBDKFU010000049.1:0-5752 GCA_039798565.1 Candidatus Parcubacteria bacterium | reverse complement strand
TTTCAACCCAGGCAGCGTCGGCGACCGCCACATACGGCGCGCTCCTCGTCGAGTTCAAACGTAGGTCGGCGGTGCCCTGGTCATACGCCATAATACGAACTCGGTCACAATACTTGCCTATCTGAACATGGTCATTTGCATACTGCGTTGCTGAGGCGGGCGGTGTACCAAGATATCGCGAGTCGAGCGGCGTGCGTGCCTCGATAGAACACATGACCCATTTGTTACCCATTTTCGTATAGAGACCTTTCAGAAAGAGCGAGAAATACTCTTTGGTGCGCGCCTGCTTTCCTTCAAAATTGATATCGATGCCGTCGTATCCTTTTTTCTTGACGAGATCTGCAATTTCAGTCGCGAGCGCTCGGCGCTTTTCAGTATTTGAAAGTATTTTATGTATTGCCTCCCCGTCTGACCACATAACTGTGGGAATGACACGGACTTTTTTCTTCTTTGCTTCAGCCATAAACGCCGGCCATACACCGCGTTCGACCCCGAACGTGTCAACGAGCGTGCCATTACTTTTGACCGAGTAGCCGAACGGATTTACTTCTGTAAGTTGATCAAAATGTTGAGACACGTCGACAGTCCCTGTTGCAGCACCCCAATACGGAATCCAGCCTGAGACCTCAAGTTGAGCTGCAAAAGCTACTCCAGGCACGAGCACAGTTAAAAACAATATGGGTACAAACAGGATTCTTATCCACATAGGGGCAAATTATGTATTCAGTATACCTCAGTGGTACACTGCCCCCATATATATAACAATTTTTCATGAGGCCACTTATTTTTACCCTCGTGCTCGCTCTCGCTTTGGTCGCCGTCCCAGCTCACGCCGCAAACCTCATCGCTAACCCCTCACTAGAATCAGGAACAACAATCCCCACCGGATGGAGCAAGGTCGCATGGCCTACAACGAACAAGGCGACGTTTACCTATCCGTCAGCTGCGTCAGACGGCCTCCGTGGTGCAAAAGTACAGGTCACCACATACAAATCGGGTGACGTTTTTTGGATGCCACCAACTGCATCCGTAGTCGCAAATACCGAGTACACGTGGAGTGGCCAGTCAAAGAGCACCATCCCAATCACCATCGTCGCGACCTACACCCGCTCAAGCGGCGGTGATACGTACGAAACACTTGGCACAGTTTCTGCTACGACCACCTGGACAACCTTCAGCAAAAAAATAAAAACACCTGCAAATGCTACCGGCGTTCGTATCCAACATATTGCTCGCGCAGTTGGAACACTCGAAATCGATAACTACTCATTAGTACTCGGCACTCCTGCATCTTCTACCCCAACCACTACGCCGCCCATTCCACCAACACCAACGACGACACCGACTACAACTCCTCCCACACCCCCTCCCCCACCTGCACCAACATCAACACCACCAAACCTCATACAAAACGGCACGCTTGAAGCCGGTGGCTCATCGCCTACTGGCTGGAGCTCAAACTATTGGGGCACGTTAACTGCCGCATTTAGCTACCCTGCTACAGGACAAAACGGTCGTGGTGCAAAGGTGACGGTCAGTTCGTACACTTCTGGAGATGCAAAATGGTCATTCTATGATGTCCCGGTTTCTGACAGCTCCATCTATCGATATAGTCACGCGTATATATCAGACGTACCGACGTCAGTTACGATTGCTTACAAAAAGGCTAACGGTCAATACCTGTACGCGTGGGTTCGTGATGTTCCTGCGTCCCCAACCTGGAGTACGTACACACAAGACATTACTGTGCCACTAGGCGTGACTGGACTCTCTGTTCTCCACTCCTTGTCTTCTGTTGGCACACTCACTCTCGATAACGCGTCACTAACTGCGCTGCCAGCAAATCCTTTTCCTGAAGGAATGATTACCTTTGTGTTTGATGATGCACCAAAGAGTGTCTACGAGAACGCGCGTGCCATATTAAATGCTGCAAACATTAAAGCGACACATCCTGCCATCACAAATTTTGTTGGTACCACAGGGTACATGACATGGACCAACCTCGCGACGCTTAAAAGTGAAGGTAACGAAATAGACTCGCACACGCGCACACATCCGGACCTTACTACACTCACCCCCGCACAGCTCACGAGTGAGGTTGTAGGTTCTTTTACGGACCTTGTCGCGCACGGCACCACCCCAACGACATTTGTGTACCCGCTCGGTGGCGTTTCTGACACCGTTAAAGCTGCCGTTAAAAATGCAGGATACAAGGCGGCGCGCGGGTCGTACTTTGGCCTTAATACCCCATCAACTGACCGCTACGCGCTCTTTGATCAGCATGTTGAGTCAGACACCACGATCGAAGAGGTGCAGAGCTGGATAGACCAGGCAAAGCGTGACAAGCGCTGGCTTATTCTTGAACTTCATGAACAAAAAGAAAATGGTGGTCAGTACTCCAATACTCCTGCAATGCTCCAATCGATAGTAAACTACGTAAAAAGTACCGGTATTAAGGCCGTGACACTCCACCAAGGCTCTCTCCTTTTGAATCAGTAGACCTTAGTACACCGTGATAGAACCGGACGGGTTCCACTGCACAGTCGAGTTACTGTAGATGAAGAGGCCTGGCTTGAACAGGGATACCTGATAGCTCTTTCCCTTAGCAACGGCAGTACCCTGGTTGATGAGCTTGTAGTAGTCGCTTGAGTCTTTAGTGTTTGCTACAACACGCATGGCACCGCTCGACTGGTTAACAAATCGCACCTCTTCTCCTGCCTGAATCTTTATGTTTACAGGTGAAAATCCAGAATCGGTATAGACGATCTCAGTCACCCATACGTTATTTTCTAACGAGCGCTGCCCGCCGGTAGGCGAAACAACAACCGGGACAACGGGTGTCACTGTTGGTTTCTGTGTCACCGTTGGTATAGCTACCGTTGGTTCAAGTGCAGTAACTGGTGTTGATGACGCAATGTCTTCAACAACAGGCGCTCCTGCCTCGGGCCACAGTACGTACGCTCCAAGAATTACGATAATAAGTAGCGCACCCCCGAGTATCATGTTCTTCTGGTCCATATGAAAAAAAGTATACTGATAAGTGCTATCAGTATACTCCTTTTCTTAATGAAGATTGGTGCGGCTGTGACTAAGGTGTGTCAGCGTACGTCTTTGCGCACGAGGTGGACGAGACCGGACCTACGTCAACCGGAAATGTCGCGCGCGGGTTTTTGATGAGTGTTGTCACTCTCGTCACCGCACGTGCGCACTCATCAGCTTTGGTTTCAGTGGTCTTTGAACCATCAATCCAAATATCGAGCCAGAGATTACCTTGATACCCCTTGTGGCATGCAGCACAGGTGTCCTCGACTATCACATACCGCCTCAGGTGTGGGACATAATACTTTGTGCCGGGCGTAATATCTGGCCCAGCGTTAGTAAATCCAACAGCGAGCGTGATTGGATCAAGATAGGTACCCGTTCCGCCAGCCAACTTGTGAATGATTGGATCTGATATTGCAGCGGAGCCTGGTGGATCGTTGTCGTAGTACGTATACGCGGTAAGCCACGTCTTCACCATACTTTCACCTGGTGCAAGCGAAAATGTGGCGGTGGTCACGGGGGCGGTCACCGTTGCAGTTGGTTTAGGTGTCGTTACGGTCACCGTCGTCGCGATGGGCTTTGTGGTGGTGGCTACTACCGCCGGTTTAGTTTTTTTAGTCCAGCTCCAGTTCCACCACGCAGCGTCCGCCACAAGAGGCGCGCCGACCGCTATGAAAACTAAGGCGAGAGCTATGAGTGATTTTGTTTGCATGTGTCATTTTCTGCCTCGGGCCGTTAGCGACCCTAGGGCTTTTCAGCCTATCACGGCGGTCTATACCCCTGTCTCCGGGGTTATCCCCAGCATTTCCAGTCTCTAAGGTACAACAGGGGTCACTATGCCACAGCTTCATCTAAACCACCAGGGATTATCTCTTCATCTTAGAGTTTTTGCTTCTCCCAGAGCTCAAAGAAACGCCCCCGCTTCTCGTAGAGCACATCAAAAGACCCAGACTCTATGAGCTGACCACCCTCGATGACCAGAATTTTGTCCATAGCTCGAATCGTTGAAAGGCGGTGTGCCACAACGATGGCAGTAACATTTTCAAAGAAATGAGCCAACGAATCTCTAATCTTTTCCTCACTTTCTGAATCAAGATGACTCGTCGCCTCGTCGAGAAGTAACAGCTGTGGTGCTTTATAAATCGCCCGAGCAAGCCCCAGACGCTGACGCTCTCCACCAGAAAGGCGGATACCCTTCTCCCCTATTATGGTGTCGAGTCCGTTCGGGAGCTTGTGCAAGAAGTCTGTGACGTGTGCAATCTCAAGCGCGCGATCGAGGTGTTCCTGCGACGTCGCACCTGAAATGCCGATGTTTTCTGCAAGCGTGAGATTGAATACCTCTGTGTCTTGCAACACGGCTGATACGTGATTGAAATAGCTTTCTCGCTCAATGGTCTGTATTGGCGTGTCGTCAAAAAGAATCTCACCCGTAAAATCCTCACGCTCTTTGAGTAGTAGCTTAAACAGTGTCGACTTTCCAGCCCCAGACAGGCCCACAATTCCAATTTTCTCTCCCCGTTTTACATCAAAGCTGATGTTACTCAATGCGCCGTTACCGCCATACGAGAAGGAGACATCCCGCACATGCAGCATCCTCCAATTCTCTGGGTGCCTCACCTTACCCTCTGTAATATCAATACGTATGGGCTCCTGCTGCATCGCGCGCCTGCGCTCAATGGCGTATCGCGCGTTGGTAAACTCCTGCACATTGTTTGCAAGCTCACCGATTGACTCCCACACCTTACCAAAGAACATATAGAAGAGCATAATAAATCCTATCTCGTACGTGCCGTGGAGTAGCCCGTAGACAATGATGCCAACGCCACAGATGCGAAACAATTCTGCAAACCATGCCAAGAAATAGACACGGGACTGATTGCGCCAAATGCGTATCTGTACGCGACGGACAAACTCCACGTATCCAAGATGCAGCTTTTCAAGCAGTGCGCGCGCCGCACCAAGAATCTTCACGGTTCTAATATTCGCGACTATTTCAAACAGTGTGCCCTGTATAACTTCTTCCTGCTTGTTTACTTCGAGAGACGCCGCTGCAGCGCGGGGTATAAAATATCGAGCAAGAGCAAAGAATAGCACTAAGAAGATTGCAACATACCCCGCAAAGAATAAATCGATAGTGCTCAGTATCCAGATGACACCGACTATGTTCACCATGATTTCTATCATGCTGTTGAACCAGAGGTAGTTCAGCGTCACAGTGCCCTGTTCAGCGTTATGAATGCGCTTCAATTTGTTACCCGAGTGCTCTTGCTCATGCCACTCAATGTCCAACTTTGTGAGGTGCTCGGTGGTCTGAAAAGATGCATCGGTCGCCACACGCTGGCCAACCTCGTAGCCTAGGCGCTTTGCGGTCAACTGACTCAGCGTACGAACAAGGCTCGCGCCCAGCCAAAGTGCAAAAATGACATAGAGCGGCGAAAGCGACTGCCCCGCGCCATACGCTGAGAGAAAGGTAATCACCCCAGCAAGTGCAACGGGCGGGTAAAGCCACACCACATCGCCCACGAGACGCGCGATGCTAGCAAAAATAAACTTCAGACGGTACGGACGTGTCATGTCCCACTGGTCACGCAAAAGCTGCCTTGACGTGTACGTTGAAGCAGCATTAGGCTCTACAGTATGTGAGTGCATTTATGTATCGTATCATCCACAGCTCATCCACACGATACGGGGGGGGGGGGGGGGGGGGGGG
>JBDKFU010000048.1:0-5145 GCA_039798565.1 Candidatus Parcubacteria bacterium | reverse complement strand
GTCCTGTGATACAGGGAGTAGAACACAAGCTCCATAGACTTTGCAGACTTTGGTGTTTGGTCGCCCGGTTTTAGCTCCAACGTCTCGTACTCAATGTTAGAAACAAACTGACTACGCACCTGTATGAGCCACAGCGGCCATGCGATAAGTGCAAGAAGTACTGGTAGCCACAGCGGAGCAAGCGCGGCGATGAGTAAATACAGAAACCCAGCAAACGCTGGGGCAAGGTAAATAAGTATGGGTATACCCACGATACAAGCGATGAAAACACTCCGCAGCGTCGCACGGTTCATGACCAAATTCTAACACGCAGGAGCGTCGAACTATTTCGCGAGGACGTACTTGCCCTCTCGGTTCTTCGAAAGCGAAGGATTCTGCAAGTTAACCAGGATAGTATTCATCTTGACGTGACGCTCGTTGTTGACCGCCTTGATGAGCTCTTCGCGAGTGAGCGGACCCTTCTCTTTCAAAATCTGCTTCATGATATCGATGACAGCACCCGGTCGGTATCCCCACTCAGAAAGTGCGTAGATGCCACGGCCAACGAGTACAAAGCGCTTGTCTTTGATGAGCTCGTTATGCGTTGTCGCGTGATGTGCCTTCTTTCCAAACGTCTTTTCAATCGCCTTTGCTACTTCGCGGAAGTGCATAGGTGAACCATGGCGCTTCACCACTAGGTACGCGTGGTCGCGAATATTCTTAAGACGGATTGATGGTGCAGTCTTGCGACCCCACTCACCAAGCGGATTCTTCATCAAACAGTTTGACAGTTCGAGCCAACGCTTAGCAGTCTCTTTGTTCTTATACTTAACATTGACGCGAGACAAACATGAAAGGACGTGGGTCACGAGCTTGTCTTCTGATACGATGTCGTCGGTCTTGATGGTGCTGTGCACGGTCTTTAGTGCGTCCTCAACGCTCTTTGCGACTGACTCATCAACAAACCAGCGAGCTTTGAAGTGGTCGTCCTCACGACGTGTGGTGAATGGCTTTCCTACCACCATTAAGAAATAGAGATGATTTTTAGTCTCAGGGTCTGTAGCAAACTCAGCCAAGATACTGTGCTCAGGCAAAACAGCACCCATCTCACGGATGGATGACTCAAGGTGTTGGAGCGCTGCTGATTCTTTTTGAATCGCTGGCGAATCCTGGATGGACTTCAAGGCACTGTTCTCAATCTGGCGAACACGCTCACGGGTGATACCGTAGCGCTGACCGATAGCATCAAGCGTCTCCGCTTCCTTCTTATCAGTCAAACCGTACCTGCTTACAATAACGTCTTTTGAACGCTCTGGAAGATGCGAAATAAGACGCTTACTGACGTCCTTAGGCTTGAATATGAGTTTTGCCATGTGTTTAGACTAAATAATGTTTTACAATTCTTTATAGCATAGATTCAAAAATCCGTCAAATCTCTACAAGAGGTTATCCACACCTTACAATATCCCTGGCCAACGGTCAAGAAATAATGTTCAAAATACGGCCAGAAATATAGATAATTTTGGACCACGCGGCAGGGAGCTTTGGACCGAGCGTGGGGTCAGCCTGCGCCAAAGAAAGGGCTTCATCTTGAGTTGCGGTTCGATTTACTTGGATTGTACCTCGCAGCTTCCCATTCAGCTGGACTGCCAGGGTGATAACTTCTAACTCCAATTTAGAAGGGTCAAAGGTCGGCCATGCTTCTACATGGATAGACGTCGTGTGCCCAAGGTTATGCCACAGCTCCTCTGCCAGGTGGGGCGCAAATGGGGCTAAGAGAGTGAGCAGCGTTTTATACGAAGACTTAGAAACGGTTGCTGAGTCCCCCATTGCGTTGGACAGAATCATGAGCGCTGATACACAGGTATTAAACTTCATTGACTCAATGTCCTCTCCGACTTTCTTAATCGTCTGCTGCAGTAAAATCTCTAACTCAGCACTATCAGCTCCGTCGTCTAGTTTTTCAGAAAGTCCTGCGACTCGCTCCAAAAAACGACGAACTCCGATTAGTCCATTAGTGCTCCACGGGAAAGACCCCACGACATTATACGGACCAATAAAGGCAAGATAGGTACGCACTGCGTCAGCTCCAACGTTCTTCACATGCTCATCAGGATTAACCGTGTTTCCCCAACGCTTGCTCATCTTGCGACCATCCTCAGCTAGAATAATGCCGCGGTTGAGTCGCACCTCGTACGGCTCAGCGACAGTTGATAACCCCATATCGAACAGCACTTTAGTTAAAAATCTCGAATACAGAACGTGCACCGTCGTGTGCTCTGCCCCGCCTGAATAGCGCTTAATGGGCATCCACAGCTTCTGCTTTTCTAACGAAGAGAACTCGTGCGTGTTATGGGGATCAAGGTATCTAAAGAAGTACCAAGAGTTGTCGACGAACCCATCCATAGTATCGGTCTCTGGTCTCCACCCCTTACCAAATATTTTTTCTGTTCGCTCAATAAGCTCTTTTGAACTACCGAGAGGTGACGTGCCCTTTGGTTTGATATCGGCGTCGCTTGGCAGCACCCACGGCAAATGTTCTTCTGGGATAGGATGCGCCTTACCTTCTGGGTCATAGACGATGGGTATGGGCGCACCCCAGTAGCGCTGACGACTAATCAGCCAATCTCGCACTTTATATTTGCTCGTCAACTTTCCACCTACTGATTCAGTAATTTTTTTCTTAGCGTCCTCTGAAAATTCACCTGAGAAATTCTGAGAGTTAGTGAGATACCCGACTCCTGTATAGCAAGCTGGCTCCCCGTTTCCAACAGCAGGTGCAGGTGGTGTTATCACCTGCATAACAGGTAGTCCATACTTCATTGCAAACTGATGATCTCTCTCATCATGTGCGGGTACGCCCATCACTGCCCCGGTTCCGTAGTGACCCAAAACATAATCAGCAACGTAGACGGGGATTTCTTGTTTTGTCGCAGGATTTAATGCGTGTATTCCTTCGAGCAACACACCAGTCTTTTCTTTACCCTCAGCTGTTCGCTCAATCTCATTCTTTTGCAGCATCAATCCGATTTGCGCGCTAAGTAAGTTATTTTTTGGCAGTGACTTAACAAACGGGTGCTCAGGCGCAAGAACAAGGTATGTTGCCCCAAACAGCGTGTCGGGCCGTGTGGTAAATACTGTTACTTTTTCGCTAGAATCAACAATTTCAAAATCTATCTCGGCTCCCTGACTACGACCGATCCAATTCTTCTGTGCAAGTTTAATGGGCTCGGGCCAGTCTAGACCATCTAGATCGTCGATCAAACGATCTGCATAGTCAGTAATCTTAAAGAACCACTGCTCCAACTCTTTTTGCTCAACGACTGCATCGCAGCGCTCACACTTACCATCAATCACCTGCTCATTCGCGAGCACCGTCTGATCATTGGGACACCAGTTCACTAGCCCTTTGCCACGGTACGCAATACCTTTTTCATACAACTTTAAAAAGATCCACTGCGTCCATTTATAGTACTCAGGAGAGCTGGTGTTTATCTCTCTGCTCCAATCAAACGCGTTGCCCGTTGTCTTCATCTGGGCGCGCATCTTGGTAATACTTTCAGCTATCCAGTCGGCTGGATTAATATTGCGCTTAATGGCTGCATTTTCAGCCGGGAGTCCAAAAGCATCGTATCCAAACGGAAAGAGCACGTTATAACCCTGCATACGCTTCATGCGGACATATATGTCAGGCACGGCAAATGCGTCCCAGTGCCCTACGTGGAGATCTCCTGACGGATATGGGAACTCGACAAGCGCGTACAAATTCTCTTTGCCGGCGACTGAATCAGGAGTTTCGTAAAGCTTGGCACGCTCCCACTCGTCCTGCCACTTTTTTTCTATCTCTTTGTGGTTGTAGTCCCTTGGCATCTACCTACTTTACCACTGGAGAGCCTTTTGTATAAGGCGGATAACGCTCGGGGTCTATCTCGCGATCAAAACACATTTCGCCAACGCCGTGATTCCATGGACTCAAGGTGATGTCGCCGTCAACGCCAGGCTCAACCAGAGCTGGACGGGTGACCGTGTTTAGCATTGGTCTTGATTCTTTGTTGAATGTCGCACAAAGCTTGAAAGACAGCTTATCCGCGGCATAGGTATACGACACGCCGGTCTGAGGATCAAGTGGGACAATAAATCCACTGATAGGGTCCTGAAGCTCAGCGAGCGCTGTCGGGAGTCTCTCCTTTTGTTGGTAGAAATTAATAAGCTGCCACTGAATGTTCGTGAGGTCAGCTACTTTTTGTTCATCAAACTTGTAGAGGCGTGCATCCGTTGGTGAGCCAATGATATAGAAGCCTGAAGCGATGGTTGCAACAAGGAGTGCCGCAACAGCGATACCGACGTACATAGCGCGCTGAGGATACTTTATCCAATAGCCCCAAATGTCAGCCAAGAAGTGGAGGAAGCCCGCACCGACAACGAGAAAGACCATGAGCACCTTAAGCGCAAAGCGCATCGTGACCTCGCCGTCGAGGAAGTAGTAGATAAGCGTGACCAAGTCGGTTGCAACGGTAAGGCCAGCGATAAACACAGTGAGATAGAGCGCCCAGCGTCGTACCCACAAATCACTTTTTTCAGCGTGCGCTGATATATCCTTTCGGATGATGCGCATAAGGACCAAGAAAAGCGGGAACGCCACGATAAGCGTTGCAATCGCAAAACGAATGGAGCCAGAATACGGATCATATGTGTACGAGAGTGGATCTGGGTAGGCGGTGTTTATGTACTGAAACGTCAGTGTTAAAAAGGCTACTACTGAGCTATAGAGCGCGGCCATTGCACCGAGCCAAAGAAAGAAGTCTTTAGGTGTTACCTTAGGTTTATCCATATACCCTCAGTATAGCATTACTGGGGGATTACTCATCGGCCAGGCCGTTACTCATCTAAAAGAAAATCGAGCTGCTCTTTGGGTATCCCCTGCGCGAGGCCGTGTTCAATTGCTGGACCCCATGTCTTTTCATCAAAATGACTCATCCAAAAATGTTTGTCTTTAAAAATAACCAGCACGTCATCCCCTTTCCAGAAGTGCGCATAGAACTTTGGTTTAAGGTGTGACTGAATTTTGAGTGCATCTTCTTGGTCACAGGACACAGTGTACAGATGCCAGCGTTCAGTTGGATTTTCAGCACTGGTGATTTTAACGTTTACCACTCGGTACTGATT
>JBDKFU010000047.1:0-6852 GCA_039798565.1 Candidatus Parcubacteria bacterium | reverse complement strand
GCCGAGTGCAACAACACAGGCTATCGTGGTCGTATCGGTGTGTTTGAAGCGCTTGTTTTGGACGACGAGCTCGATAAACTCCTCCGTACCCTCCCCTCAGAATCTGACATTCAGGCGGTACAAAAAAAGCGCCCACTCATGACCATGATAGAAGACGGCGTCATCAAAGTATTGAACGGCGTGACCACCCTCGCCGAGCTCGACCGCGTGGTCGAACTCGATGCGTAGATTATTCGCTCGCTTTAATCGCGTATTCAAAAATAAGGCTGACGACAAAAGAGACGGCACCGGTAGCCGCCCACGCGGTGAGTGCAAGTGGTGAGAGAAGCCACGCACCGGACACCCCGCCCGCGACCATAGCCGCTGCCACAACAAACAAAATAACAAGGATACTTCGTATGCCGTACAGACACTCGAGCTTCGCCTCGCGAGAAAGTCGAATGTTCAGTAGCGCCGCCCGTGCACGACGCTGCTTCTCTGGCGTTTGTGTATCAAATGTTTCCATCCCCATACGTAAATGGTATACCCGTTTTGTACTAAAAAACCCAAACCACTCTAAGCAACACGTTGCATGATGGTGGAACACAGCTCGGGATACCGCGAGTCACTCAGTCCGAAGACTGAAACCGGCGGGTCCCTACCGCGAAGCCACGGCGTCGCTTAGAGGGGCCTGGGTTCTTTTTTGAGTTACACCATGATTTTTAAAATAAAATGCCCCCTTGTGGAGGCTCATGTATGCTATCATGGGGGGAAGCATATGTCAAGTGCCCCTGATTCTACCGACGGACAGCTCGATACCGCGCTCCGCCCTACCCGGTGGGACGATTATGTCGGCCAAGAGAGCATAAAAGAAAACCTCCGCGTCCTTATCACCGCTGCCCGCGAGCGAAATCACGCACCAGAACACACGCTTTTATATGGCCCACCCGGATTAGGTAAGACAACACTCGCACACCTTATTGCAGAAGAGCTCGCGATACCACTTAAAACCACTGCTGGCCCCGTCATCGAGCGCGTGGGCGACCTCGCGGCCATCCTCACCAACCTCGAACCAAATTCTATTTTGTTTATCGACGAGATACATCGCCTCCACAAGACAGTAGAAGAGGTACTCTACCCCGCGATGGAGGCGGGCAAGCTCGACATCATTATCGGTAAGGGCCCGAGCGCGCGCACGATCGAGCTCGCACTCCCCCCATTTACACTCATCGGTGCGACGACACGCATTGGCCTTATCTCAGGCCCTCTACGCTCTCGCTTTTCTGGCGGCGTGTTCCAACTCGATTTTTATACACCAGAACAAATTTCTAAAATCATTAAACGCTCCGCACAGATTCTTGGTGTCGAGATAGATGACGAAGCACTGCACACGATTGCAAAACGAAGCCGCGCGACTCCGCGTACTGCAAACTATCTTTTGAAACGCGCACGCGATGTGGCTCAGCTCGAGCGTTCAAAACTGACGGTCGAGTTAGCCGAGAAAGCACTTTCAATGATAGGCGTCGACGGTGCGGGTCTCACTGTCTCAGACCGACGCATCCTCACCGTACTTATAGAAAAGTTTGGCGGTGGACCAGTCGGCCTTGCAACGCTCGCGGCGGCGGCGATGGAGGAGGAAGACACTATAGAATCGGTCTATGAGCCGTACCTGATGCAAGAAGGATTTTTGGAGCGCACACCGCGTGGACGCATGGCGACAAAACGCGCAGAAGAGCACATCAAAGCATCACCAAAACAGGGACGGCTTAGTTAGTCTTTTCAACGATTGGCTTCATCCAATAGTCGTCGTGTGGAAACGGTGTGAATTTTGGTCGCGGACTATCTTCGTAGATGCTTGTATTACGTTTCATCTCTGACTTTTTTAAGGTTGTCGTTACTCCATCAGCGCCCTTAATAGTTATGACTCCACCTGTGTTTGATTCAACCTTTCCTTGTGCGACAAGTTTTTCGCGTGTTTGCTGGGGATATACCCAGGGGCGCCGCATATCAAAACCGACACCATCATAGATATATTCAGTCTCGACTACGCGTACATACATGCCCTTTCGCACAAGTTCAAATCGAATGGGAGTTTCTGTACGTCGTGGAGGGCGATCTCCGATAAACGAGGTGTCCATAGTGCCAGTATTATACACATTCCTGCCCAAAAATCAAGCCTTGTCCCACGCCGCCTGCCACGGCATGCCACAGTGCCGGCAGGTAAGGCCGGTTTGTTCGTGCCGGCCATGGATTGGGTAGCCAGTCAGAGGGCCCCGCGCTATGACATTACTCGGGCAGCGACCTTCGGGGACTCGTATCTCCCATATTTTTCGTGATTCGTTCATAATTGTTGTTATTAGACTCTACTAATGATGGTCGGGACACTCTCCTCGGTGATACCCGCCACAGCCGTCACAGTGTGGGGGCATGCTTTCTCGCGAACTATTGTTCATACATTTATTTATTAACTACTAATGCGCCCAGTGTGTCGTACCGTCGATTTAAACGTAACTTTTAAAACAAGATTATTGATTTTTAACAAAATATGTTATATTTAGAACATGCGCTCTATCCCCCAAGCGGTACGGGACACCATTGAGTCGGACGGGTTTCTCCACTTTGGCCTTTCTAACCGCGTGCTTAACTTGTCAAAGACCGCAAAGTTTATCCGGCCCCTTATCGAGGCGCGCACTAAAAAATCGGCGAGTGTACCGTCCATCCTTATGGCGCTCTCACGACTACGCGTAAAAAAGCACCGCACAAACGTCGCGTTAAAAGCAATAAAGCTTGATGCGATAACGATGCACAAAGGACTGGTCGAGCTGACGTATGAAAAGACGGTTGCTACAGCGAGAGCGGTAGAAAAAATAAGCGAGACTTTTCGTCGTGAGGGAGCTTACGTCGTCACTACATTTGGCACGACTGAAATTACGGTTATCACTGAGAGCGCACTCCGCGACCGCGTCGAGCGCGCTACGCCAAAGCCAAAGGCAGTGGTAGCAAATCTCGCTGCGGTAGCAGTGCAGTTTAACGAGCGATACATAGTGCAGACCGGCATGGTCTACACCCTGATACAGCAACTCACCTTTCAAAATATTAACGTTATCGAATTTTCGTCGACATATACTGAACTTGTGTTTTATCTCGCACAGAAAGATATGAAAATCGCATTTGATACGCTGTATGAGCAGTTCATGTAATGTATGACAAATAAAACCACTATCGCGATAGACCCGGGGTATGACCGCATTGGTATAGCAGTGTTTGAGGGCAAGGCACTCGTGCACTCAGAGTGTTTTGAGACGGATAAAAAAGCCGAGTTTACAGATCGGCTCCTGGCGGTGCACAAACATGTCACTGCTGCGCTAAAAAAATGTAAGCCCGAGTCGCTTGCACTTGAGACACTCTTTTTCTCGACCAATGTTAAAACGGCTATTAAAGTGAGCGAGGCGCGGGGGGTCATACTCCTCGCGGCGGCGCAGGCGGGGGTCGCTGTACACGAATACTCACCGCAGGCAGTCAAAATAGCGGTGACCGGCTCGGGGACAGCACCAAAGGAGGCGGTCATACGCATGGTGGCGCGGCTAGTGCAGCGGGGTACCAAAAAACGACTGGACGACGAGTATGACGCCATAGCGCTCGGCCTCGCACACACGGCGACTATTCGCCCCTCGTGATTATCCACAGACCCTACTCCCCCCTCCCCCCTTGCACGGAAAAATAAATTTGATACAAATAGTGCGTATGCCGAAAAATAATAGAGGTGGATTATTGGACGAGGAGGAGGATACGATGAACTTCGACCTCTTGGATGCTGCGCTCGACGAAGAGGTGGCGGCTGAAGAGGTGGAGGAGGACGAGTGGAAGGACGGCCCCGAGAAGGGCGACAAGTGGAGCGACGAAGAAGAGTATTAAAAACCGGCGACCGCCGGTTTTTTCTTATTTAATTTTTACAAAATGATGTTTGCCAATACGTAGCACCGTACCCATAACTGGCCGCCAGTCCTCTGTTATTTTTTCATCCGTTCCAACAATTCGGATTGCTCCGGCGCTCAAAAGCCGCCGATACTCCGATTTTGATGGAACAATGCCCGCCTGTACTAGGGCGTCCATAAGCGGTAGCCCCGCGGCTCCAATCAAAACCTCTTGAACTACATCGGGCACACCGCCTTTTGAAAAAGTTGAATCAAAATCTTTGCGAGCTGCACTTGCACTGTCTGCGCCATGATACATGCGGACCAGCTCTTCTGCGACGAGCATCTTCGCATCTTTCGGGTGCATGTCTTTAAGCCCACGCACCGTATCCATCGGAAGTCGTGTCGCGAGGGTCGCATACTGCTCTACGAGTGCGTCTGGAATGCTCATGACTTTGCCAAACATATCGGTTGGCGTGTCGCGAAGGTTTATGGTGTTGCCCCAACTTGAGCTCATCTTACGTCCGTCAGTGCCAGGGAGGAGCGGACCGAGCGTCATCACGTGCTGCGGCCTCTGTCCATATTTCTCTTGCATGGGTCGGCCCGCCAATAGATTGAATCTCTGATCAGTGCCACCTATCTCGACATCAGCCTTAACCGCAACCGAGTCATACCCCTGCATGAGCGGATACAGCACCTCGCGCAATGACACGCGCTTCCCCTCGTCGAGACGCCTTTTAATGAGGTCGCGAGAAATAAAATCAGAAACAGAAAACAAATCGGCCTGTTCACCGATATCTTTGTACGTAAGCGGACGAAGCCATTCAGAATTATACTTAAGCTCAGTCTTTTTTATATCCAATATATTTTCTACTTGTGCAAAGTATTCTTGTTTATTTTTTTCAAGCACCGCCTCTTCTAACATGGGGCGCTCTGCATCTTTGTCAGACGTGTCACCAATAAGCCCTGTGAAGTCACCAACAATGAAAATCACTTGATGCCCCAGTTTTTGAAAATCGGCGAGTTTCAACAGTGTGACGGAGCGACCAACATGAAGATTCGGGCTCGTGGGGTCGATGCCGAGCTTAATGCGGAGCTTCTCACCGCTCATGAGACGTTTTTTTAGGGTCTCTTTGTCGGGGAGCACTTCCTCGACGCCACGACTCAAAAGTTCATCAATCGCATTTTCGTCCATTATCTCAATCTATCACAGATGCTAGAATAGCGAGATGCGACGCCACCTGGTTCATGTGCGGCGACTTGTCCCCCGCTCGCGTTATGAAATCATTCTCTTTGTCCTCACCCTTGGGCTTTTGGTGGCTGGGTTTGTATTCCTATGGGCAGCATCACTAAAAATCCCCGACATTCGATCAATCGCGGAGCGTAAAATCGTACAATCAACTAAAATTTACGACCGGACGGGCACGGTACTGCTTGACGACCTGGGGGACGATGTCACGCGCACATCAGTCCCCATAAGCGAGATTTCTCCTTACGTGCAGAACGCGGCGATTGCAATCGAAGACGCTGATTTTTATAAACACTACGGTATTAAAATCACGTCCATCATCCGTTCGGTGTTGGTGAATCTGATTAGTGCGGGCTACGAGCAGGGCGGCTCGACGATAACACAGCAGGTTGTTAAAAACTCTATCCTCACGACCGACAAAACAGTGTCGAGAAAATTGAAAGAGTGGATACTCGCGCTCAAACTTGAACAAACCATTTCAAAGCAGCAAATTTTGGAGCTCTACTTGAACGAGAGCCCGTATGGCGGCAGCATGTACGGGGTAGAAGAAGCGTCGATGGCCTTTTTTGGTAAGCATGCAAAAGACATCAACCTCGCGGAGGCCGCATACCTTGCAGCCATTCCACAGGCACCCACCTACTATTCTCCGTACGGAAATCACCTCGAAGACCTTGAGGCGAGAAAAAATCTTGTCCTCGCCCAGATGGAAGAAAATAATCTCATCACCGAAGCAGAGCACGCTGCAGCGAAAGCAGAAAAAGTAACCTTTCAGCCACAGCAAGTTAAAGGTATCCGCGCACCGCACTTTGTTTTTTATGTACGCGAACAGCTTGAACGCGAGTTTGGCCGCCGCGCACTTGAAGAAAATAGCTGGCGCATTATAACCACACTCGACGCAGAGCTTGAGGCTGAGGGTGAAAAAATGATACTCCCCTACGCGCTTGAAAATGCAGAGAAATATAACGCGACGAATGCATCGCTCCTCGCGCTTAACCCACAGACCGGTGACATTCTCGCCATGATTGGCTCACGAGACTTTTTTGATAAGGAGATTGATGGAAACGTAAACATCACGACATCGCTTCGTCAGCCGGGCTCTGCATTCAAGCCGTTCGTCTACGCCGCGGCATTTATGAAGGGCTACGCGCCCGAGACCGTACTCTTTGATGTACCTACACAGTTTTCTACCGAGTGCCCCCCAGAGTCAACGAACGACCAATCCCCTTGCTACTACCCCGGCAACTATGACAACATATACCGCGGCCCTATCTCGCTTCGAAACGCACTCGCACAATCCATTAACATCCCAGCAGTAAAGCTGTTGTACCTCGTCGGACTCTCTGACGCGCTCTCTATCGCGCGCTCCTTGGGTATCACCACATTGGCCGGTCCAGACCGCTATGGCCTCACCCTGGTGCTTGGTGGTGGTGAGGTACGCCTGTTGGATATGGTGAGCGCGTACGGCGTCTTTGCAAATCAGGGTGTGCGCACGCCGCCGCGCGCAATATTAAAAATTGAAGGCAGAGATGGCGTTGTGGTCAAAGAATATCCGATCTCCCCGCAGCAGGTTATCCCTAAAGAAGTGGCGCTTTCAATTTCTGATGTGTTGTCAGACAACGCGGCCCGCACGCCTGCGTTTGGCGGGGGGTCAGCACTTAACATCCCGGGACACCACGTCGCAAGAAAGACCGGAACGACACACGACTACAA
>JBDKFU010000046.1:0-2749 GCA_039798565.1 Candidatus Parcubacteria bacterium | reverse complement strand
GGCTTTGGCTCGAACCTGCGGCTGATACGTGGAAAAGTCTTACCGTGCATCACGGATTCAAAATTGCAGTTGAAATGAATCCAATAGCCCTGGTCTAAAAATGCTTCAGCCAGAACCAGTGAACCGCAAATCAAACGAAGAGCGGTTTGACGATTTGTAGAGACCATTACAACTGAGTCCGCCCACTTGGATTCGAACCAAGGACCTGCCGATTAAGAGTCGGTTGCTCTACCAACTGAGCTATGGGCGGGAGTGAGAAAGAAAATGACCGCTGGCGGGCATTTTTTTCGAACGACCGCACACAAGCCTGAGCCTTATGGGCGGAGAGTTCAGTTCCTACAATACCAAATTAATGTTACATTTGCTACACGGGCGAGTGGTGAAATTGGCAGACACGCCAGCCTTAGGAGCTGGTCCTCGAAAGAGGGTGGAGGTTCAAGTCCTCTCTCGCCCACACAGATTTGCTACAAAAAATACGGGATAACGAAGAGTACGAGCGAAACGACCATGAAAAGACGCCAGTCGCGGACAATCGCTTCCTGCCCCTGCCTCGTGTAGCGCGACCAATAGTGGCGATGTTGATTACCGTTCATACGGCGTACCAAATACATGTTCCACCCGAGTAATAACAGCACGAGACACACTGAGGCAGAAAAAGCAGCGCCAAATGCAAACGACTGAAACTCCTGAAGCAAAAAGTAGTACGCGATACCATACGCGATAGATACGCCAGCAAGCCCAGCAATAATATCAAATATTGCATTTTCAACATCCTCGCCGATCTTTGCAAGACTTTCAATCCACTCATACAGTACAAAAATAACAATTGCTACTTGGAGGCCTGTTGGTAACGACAGATGCAACGCCAATAATCCAAAACCTAACAGCACTCCGGTTGCAACATGCAGTATCGTCCAGGCATCAATAAGACGACCGTGTCCGAATCCAAAATTAATCCAACGACGAACGGGCCGCTCAAAACGCGGCGTAAGATGCACCTCAGCGCGCATGTTTTTTAGAGAGCGCGAAGCGTGCTCAAACAATGAAAAACGTGCCATACAAAAAACTAGTATGGGAGAGAAACGTCGAAGGTACTCACCACGATTTCAAGTATAGAACGAACGGCGACCATGATAACGATGCCGACAATACCCCATATCATGTGCTTCTGTGCCTTCTTTCGCTCTTCGGGCTTCTCTGCATTCACCAGATACATTGCTACTCCCCAAATAAAATACGCGACCCCAGCAGTGACCAAAAGGATCAACAGTGGGTCGATAATTTGCGTAATGATGTTGGTTACAAATTGATGCAGTCTTTCCATACGTTATCTGTTTACTGAAGGGAGACTTTGTGTACTCGCTCCTTCACGAGTCAATTGTATGATGCCGCCAATAAGTAGGGCGACAACAAAGAGAACGCCGATACCGACCAAAACGTAGGCGACACGGCCTCGGCCGTGTCGCTCACGAAGTGCCGTGAGAGCGTCTACAGGGCTCGAAGAGTCAACTGCAGACTTTCTCTCACTCAACACTGAAGGTCGTATATCCACACTAGCGAGTCACTGAAGGTGGAGTCACGGTCTGTGTACCCCCGACATTGAACGTATCCTGCAAGATGTTGACGATACCCCAGATAGACACCATCACAAAGAGGATGATGACACCGTAAATCATGGTGTTTCGAGCCTTTTCAAGTGCCTTCTCGTCGCCCTTAGCGGTGAAGTAGGTGATAAGTCCCCAGAAGAACATGACCAACGCAAGCGCAACAACGATTGGCGTAACCAAGTCGACGAGGCCGCCTATCGTGTTCCCCACATCAAAAAGGGTGTCTGCAAATGCAACACCCGGAAGTACAACCCCGAGCGCAATAAGTGATTTGTAAATAGTATTCATGAGTCTTTTAAGTATGAATATAATAATAACTCTTTAAGTATAGCGCCCTCGGCCAAAACCAAGGCGCTCTGCCCCGCCTCTTGTGGATAGACTAGAAGTTACCCTCGAGCGTGCTCTGCAAAATAGCGACGATACCCCCTAGTGAAAGCACTACAAACATCGAGAGTATGCCCCAGAGCATCTTGTTTCTCCCCTCTTTCATTTTCTCAGCATTGCCCGAATCGAGTATCAGTATCGCCAGCCCCCAAAAGAAAATAACCAGACAGATGCCCACAGCGATCGGTATCGTAAACCCGATAAGGAAGGTAACGAACTCGATGAGCGTCTTAAGTGTCCACATACTAGAGTTCCTGCACGGTCGCCTCTATCGCGTATGCGAGCGCCTGCGCACCAAGCACAATCAGTGCGCCGACAATCGCCCAGAAGAAATATTTTTGTGCTTTCTGTATCGCCTCTGGCTTTCCCTGAGCGGCCACAAACAAAAAACCAACATACACGATAAATAGAATAATGACGGGGAAAGCGATATACGTCGCCAGCTCCAAAAGTGCCGTTAAAAATGAATAGATGTCGTTGTACGCTATTGGATTATTGAGTGCGGCACGAGCAACTGATGGAACAAGGATAAGGAGCGAGAGAAGTATCTTCATCATGTACTTAGTATATCAAAACAGAAGTGCGATTATTTGTTTTTTAACACCCGTGTGAGTTCCTCGTCGAGTGCACGCAAACTCTCAGAAACGCGGTACTTACCTGACGCAATATTTTCAACCATACGACCAAAGAGACTGTCCGTGGCCGCCGGATCAGGGTCAAGAAAAGCAAAGCTCTTAAGTGTCGCCGCGCGAAAGACC
>JBDKFU010000045.1:0-2780 GCA_039798565.1 Candidatus Parcubacteria bacterium | reverse complement strand
CAAGCATCGTGAACGTGAAGGTTCGATGGAAAAGTCGGTTGCAGACGTATTTAAGCGAGAAACAAAGTTGATACTCGATTCTCGTCGACTTAAGCTTTTGAACTCGATGCACTACATTTTCCCTGACCGTGCGCAAGAACCACAGAACGCGGGGAGTGATACGACCGGCTTTGTCTTCGGCGCTGAGCTCACTGAAGAAGAGATAGAGCAGATGAAGGGCGGCCTCGATGAAACTGAGTACGAGGGCGGTGTGACGGAGATGACGTATGAAGATATGGTTCAAAACAATGTTCCATTGGTTATTCGCGATACGTGGATGAAAACATTTGGGCCTGGCGGAATACACGGACCGCAGAAATCAAATCGCTTTTTCGCTGGTCTTTCAATGCTCAGAAACCAATTGTTTAGCCACGCGTCGTAAGTACAGTTCGAATATCGGGCCGCATTTCACTCGCTGCTACAGCCGCATCGAGCTCGTCGTAGGTGACGGCGCCGTCTTTGATTGCGCCGCGCAAGAGCTCAAGAAATATCTGTTCAATCGCGCTGTCAGGATGTTGCTGATACGTGCGAGGTTGTTGCACCCAAAAGCGCGGGATGATGCCAAACAATTTTGGAACACTGCCAAAAGTAAAATCGATAGGGAGTCCGGTTTTCCATGGTTGCGTGAGGCGGTTTGTCGTGTGCAGCATTTTTGTGCTCTTATCGAGATGGTCGAGCGAGTTCCAGTCGCGACCTATCTCTAGTACAGGCTCGTTATGGAGGCGCATCCAGGCGCGATAGTTTTCTGTTCCATTCTTTAATCCTTCGAGGATACGGCGTATGTTCCAATGTTTAAGCTTTGTGTTCTCTAGAAGCATGACCGACGAATCGAACCAGCTTCGCTCTCGGCATGCCGCGAGGTGCGCGTCTCCAAGGTCTAGGTTAAAAAGCTCGGTTACATCTCCCAGGGCGAAAATATCTGGATCGATGACGAGCGCACGACCCGTGTAGCCCATAAGCTCTGGTGGCATAAAACGCGACAGGGTAAAAAACTGTAAATCTTTTGGATCATGAGTCCGCGTTTCGTTTCCGCGCTTGTATTTCATGCCTACGTGCACCATATAGTCGGGCATATCTTCAACGTGCATGATGGTGACCGGTATATTGTTTTCGCGTGCGCGTCCCCGTGTTTCGATAGCGTATTTCGCCACTTTTGCGCCTAAGAGCTGTTTGTCGTCTGCTTGGATGAAAATACCTCTGTTCATGCAGTAAGTGTAAACGATTTAGCTAACGCCGCCAGTGAGAGGTACAAATGTATTTCTTTTGATGGCCATCGGTCGGATTTTTCAATCGTATTTCGCACGGCGCTCCAATCAAGTATGTCGGGCGCCCCACTCACCACATCAAGAAATGCGCGCTTCATGGTGTCGTCGTACCAAAGCGAAACAGGAGAACGCCACCCCGTCTTTGCTTCGCGGTCAGTGATATAGGCGGGTAGTTTGCCGCGGTAGAGCGAGCGGAGTGCGACTTTGTTGAACGGCTCTTTAAAATAATCTGTTGCAGATAAACGCGCATCAAAGTAGCGGCGAAGTGGTGGATAGGCGAGCGGCGAGCGGAGCTCAACCGACTGTGTCATAAAAATTTTGTCTGACCGAATAAAATTTTCTCCACCAAGCCAAAGCGCGCGGTCTGATACCATCGCTTGGTACACAGCGTCTGTGCGTGGAAGCGAGTTATGCTGCGCCCATCGTTCGCGCTCAGCACGAAGGTATGGCAGAACGCGCGCATCGCTCGGTGCGCCATGAAATCGTTTGTGGTCGAGCCATCGAGCGGTTGGGTCAGAAAAGTCGGTATAGCGCCCAGTTCTGAGCATTTTAAGGGCGTTGTAGAAATATGGATACCGCCGTGCTCGTTCAGCGTGCATCTGATGACTTTTGTATTGGTCGTACCCGCCAAAGATTTCATCGCCACCATCGCCAGACAAGACCACACGCCATCCATCACCATGTGCACCTTCTCGCTCAGCGAGCGCAAGGTAGGTGGGGATAGAGACGTTATAGTTTGGCTCTTCAACTGCGGCGAGCGACCGCTCAAGTCGATTGATATAGTCGCGTTTTGTAATAAGAAGTTCTCGGTGGTCGGTGCCAAGGTCACGCGCTAATTTTTGTGCAAGGTCGGCGTCGTCGTTAAATCGAGGCGAGTCGATATCAAAACGCGTCGTGTACGTGATGACTTTAAATCCTAACTCCTTCATTTCGTAGGCGAGGAGTGACGAGTCCACGCCGCCTGACAAGTTAATAACTACTTGCTCACGTCCAAGAAGGTGTTCGCGAATGCAGGTATGCATAACGTCGCGCGGCTCACCCTCGTAGGTTGTTTCGCGAGCTGCATACGAATGTGTTTCGATATGCCCTCCCACCACACGCACGTACGCACTGGGTGGCACCTTCATAATTCCAGCAACGAGGGTGCGCTCGCCAGGGATGTAGCCGATAGTTTCTGCAATGGCGAGTCCGAGGCCGTCCACACGTCTGGCGGCCGCATCTATAAGTGCTTTGATTTCAGATGCAAAACGTACGGTGCCACCAACCGTACAATAATAGAGCGGTTTTTGTCCGGACGAGTCGCGGTAGAGGCGGAGCTCCTGACTTTCAGTATTGTAGAGTGCGATTGCAAACATTCCTTCAATGTGTCCGATAAAGTCCCACCCACGTTTTATGATGAGCTCGTAGAGCATTGTGGTATCAAGATCCGCGTATGCAATATCCTCGCGCTGCGAAAGATCGGCCGTGTTATAGAGC
>JBDKFU010000044.1:0-22134 GCA_039798565.1 Candidatus Parcubacteria bacterium | reverse complement strand
TGATTGATGTTAAGGCGCTACGCGACTGGCGCAGGCGCCTAGATCAAGAGATAATTAATAAATGAAGCGGGTTTTTGTTGGTCTCTCGGGCGGCGTTGATAGCGCCGTGTCCGCGTATCTTTTGAAACAGCAGGGGTACGCTGTCACCGGAGTTTTTATCAAGGGCTGGGAGCCTGATTTTTTGCCCTGCACAGGTGCTGCTGACCGCCTCTCTGCGATGCAGGTAGCAGCACATCTTGGCATACCTTTTAAAACATATGACTTGGGCGAGGAGTACAAAGCGCGTGTTGTCGATTATTTTGTAAACGAGTATCGCGTCGGGAGGACACCAAACCCGGACGTTATGTGTAATCGCATGATTAAATTTGGTGCCATGTGGGACCTGAGCCGCGCAGACGGAGCGGATTTTATTGCGACGGGCCACTATGCTCGAATAACTGACACATCACAGCTCGCGATTTCAAAAGATTCAGAGAAAGATCAGACATATTTTTTATGGACGCTGACACAGGATGATTTGGCGCATACGCTGTTTCCGGTCGGTGGGCTCACTAAGTCGGAGGTGCGTGCAATCGCAAAAAAAATAAAACTCCCGAACGCAGAGCGAAAAGACTCACAAGGGCTGTGTTTTTTAGGTCATGTGGATATGCAGAGTTTTCTTTCTCGGTTTCTACCAGAGGCGCATGGCGATATTGTAGATCAGCACGGCACAAAGATTGGTGAGCACGACGGTGCGTGGTACTACACGCTCGGTCAGCACGTAGCGCTTGCTACGGGCGAACGCCTTTATGTTATCGAACGCGACGTTGTACAGCAAAGAATTGTGGTGTCACCGCAGCCTCGTGGTGGTACAGCCACGCATCAACTACGTGACATTCAATGGGCTCGGGGCTCTGCGCCAACAAAGCCTATTCTTGCGCGATACCGATACCGCCAGGAGCTTTTACCCGTTTCAGTATCGGGCTCGTCGGTCACTTTTAAACAAAAAGAGCTCATTGCAGAGGGGCAGTCCATCGTTTTTTATTCAATCCACGGCGCTGTGGAGGGTGGTGCTATTATTGGGTAATGCCAGAGATAGTAAAGGGCGATGGAGAACGAGAGCTTTTTAATGTATTGAAGCTTGCAGATTCGTTAGTAAAATCAGGAACTCCAGTTGATCTCGCGACCACCGTTTCAGAGCGGGTGGGTGCAGTAGTGCGTGACGGTATGCGTACTGACGAGATATACCGTATCGCCTATAAACTGTTGCACAAAGAAGAAAAAGTATCCGCCGCGCGATACTCGATGCGCCGTGCCATTCTTGATTTAGGACCTACCGGCTTTCCATTTGAGGACTATGTATCAGAGCTTATGCGTGCGCGTGGGTATGTGGTGAAGACACGTCAGATGGTGCGGGGAAAGTGTGCCACCCATGAAGTTGATATTGTGATGCAAAAGGATGGAAGGTCCATTGGCGCCGAGCTTAAGTTTCATAACGAGTCAGGATACAAAACAGACATTAAGGTCGCGCTCTATGTCCGTGCGCGATTTACTGATATTCACGAGGCTGCAGCGCTCGAACACAAAGCAGACGAGATCCACGAGGGCTGGCTTATCACGAACACCAAGTTCACCGATGCTGCTGTGCACTACGCTATGTGCGCCGGCATTCATCTCTTAGGCTGGGATTATCCAATGAAGGGTAATCTTTCAGACATTATCCATGAAACAAAGATGTATCCGGTGACCGTTCTTTCGTCGCTTACTGGAGCAGAAAAAACTCGACTTCTTGCAATGAATGCGCCGCTCTGTCACACGGTCATGGATAATCCAGAGGCGCTTCGGCGAGCAGGGGTCCCCGAGAAGCGCATTCGCCGTGTTGTAGAAGAGTCGACCGCGCTGTGCGGTGTGTAATATGTCTACGTACTACAAGCCGCATCGAAAGCCGGATTGGAATTATGGCGGAAACAAATGGCGCCTCTCGCGTTCAAAAATTGATTTATTTGTTTCGTGCCAACGTTGTTTTTATTTGGACAACAAACTTGGTACAGCGCGTCCACCCGGTTTTCCGTTTAACTTAAACTCTGCAGTCGATAAGTTGCTTAAAAAAGAATTCGATATTCATCGCACTGCTGCAACGCCCCACCCACTCATGACGGCATATGGGCTTGATGCAGTCCCGTTTCAGGATCCACGCATGGAGGTGTGGCGTGAAAACTTTAAAGGTGTGGAGGTTAGGCATAAGCCGACTGGCTTTACCGTATCGGGTGCAGTGGACGACATTTGGGTTAATCCAAAAGGAGAAGTGCATGTCGTTGATTACAAGGCGACGTCAAAAGATGGAGAGGTCTCCCTAGACGCCGAGTGGCAGGACGGGTACAAACGTCAAATGGAGATTTATCAGTGGCTACTCCGCGGTAACGGGCTCACGGTTTCTTCGACTGGATATTTTGTCTACGCCAACGGGCGGACCGACAAAAAAGCATTTGATGGCGTCCTTGAATTTGAGGTGAAACTCATTCCATACACGGGCACTGATGCGTGGGTCGAAGGGACGCTGAGTGATATTAAGGCGTGTCTTGATTCTGAGGTGATACCCGCAGTCGGGAAAGAGTGTGACTATTGTGTCTACCGCGAAGCGGCCGGAAAAATGCTCGCTGCGCAGCATGGAAAAACTGCTACAAAAGTAACGCCGTCAAAAGAAAAAGATGTGCATCCTGATCTGGGGCTTTTCGGGTGACCCGGTCGCACAGCATTATTTGACAATACTGCATAAATATGCTATAAGTAGCATATGCATAATGAGACAAAATTTGCTGCGGGTGGGCGTGCCGTACACTGGGCCGAGGCGCCACAGGGCACGCGCTCTCCAGAAGGGGTAGCGAATGTCGTTGCTTCAGCTGCCGCTCGCCATGGTATACGTACTGCCAACGGGCATCACCCACAGTTTCGAGCTGTTTTTGCACGCATTGATCAAGAGTTTCCACAGTACATTGTAGTCAAGCAGCATGGGAGCAGGGTTCATCGATACTATTCAAATATCCTTATCGCGCGCATTGCGTACTACTATCTTTCCGCACGAAGCACGCGTGCCTCACGCGGTGACACCTTTGTATCGCCAGCAAAGGTGCAGAGTATTGTAATGGATTTAGTACAAGCGTTCGGATACATTTAGATTTTGATATAGTGAGTGGATGGTAAAAAGAAATGTTTTCAGAGAAAAGGTGATTGCGATTGTTAAAAAGATACCAAAGGGTAAGACGATGACCTACAAGCAGGTTGCAGGTAAGGCGGGACACCCCGGTGCGGCGCGCGCGGTGGGGGCTATTGTGCGCGTAAACAAGGACAAGAGCATGCCATGCCACCGCGTCATCCGTTCAGATGGTACCCTTGGTGGTTACAATGGCCTCCAGGGCACTAAATCTAAGCGGGCGCTTCTAATACAAGAGGGGGCCATACAAAGTTGACCAAAAGCGAAATGGGTGTTATTTTCGTGGCATGGCTGAGAGTGCGCCGGGCGGCAGGGTAAATGGTAGGCCGAGTGATAGGACGCGACGTGGATACTTTTTTGTTCCTGAGTTATGGAGAATTTTGCAGAAAGACTTTCACTCCATTCCACAAAATTTTGTTCGACGATTTGTAAAATCCTTGTCACTTAAAGAATCTGAGGCGTGGATTGTTGGTAGACAAAATCATAAGGTCGCGCTGTATCCGGTGACCATTCTTCCAAAAATCCGCGAGGCATACAAGAAAAATCCAGTGGGTCTTGATCGTCCTGGACAAAGAGAAAAAATCGCACACCAGCGCAGCACATCTATATCTGCGGAGGCAGCAGCGCGGCTTGAAGCGCAGTTGCGTGCTGCCGGTAAACTACAATAATGACAAACGAACGAAAAAATCTTTCGGCTGATTGGCTCACTGAAGAGGGTATGCAGAAGTATGAGAAGCCCTCAAGTCGCCCCAAAGGATGGATGTCACAGGACGATATGACGATAGCGGTGGGCCATGTAATCAAGGCGCGTCCTGCCAAGCTCATGGAAGAATTTCTGCAGCAAATTCCACATGAGAATGAATCTCAGGTATTTTCATCATATCGACGAGGAAAGCCTTGGTTCTACTACCACCCAGAGATATACAAAATGTTCTGTCTATTTTTGATTCAACGGGGCAGACTATCGCAAAATCAGTTCGAAAAAATTTTCCCGCCCTCGGTCTAGGCAGTCCAATTTATTTTAACGTTTCCGTGTGCGACAAGATACTCGTTCGCTTTTTTAAAATGTCCGTTACCAAAGAATCCGTTGTGAGCTGATAGTGGCGAGGGATGTGCGGACTCAAGAATGCAGTGTTTTGCAGTATCAATCAGATACGCTTTTTTTCTAGCAAATGAGCCCCAGAGCATAAACACGACATGGTTCTGTGTTTCAGAAATGGTTCGAATAACTGCATCAGTAAATTGATGCCAGCCATAGTCCGCATGTGAGTTGGCAGAGCCAGAACGGACTGAGAGTGATGCATTCAAGAGCATAACCCCTTGCTTTGCCCATCGCTCTAGATTGGGATTTCTGTCGCAGGATTGATTAAACTCGGCTTCAATTTCTTTAAATATGTTAAGCAGTGATGGAGGCACGCGGTTATCAGGGAGCGTCGAAAAGGCGAGCCCGTCTGCAACCCCGGGCGTGTGATAGGGGTCTTGGCCCAAGATGACGACGCGAACTGCAGAGGGTGCAATAGAAAATGCTCGAAATATATTTTTAGGATGTGGAAATACAGAGCGAGAAAGATACTCCTTTCTGACACGTTCGCCCAGTGTTTTGAAATACTCTTTCTCAAACTCTGGTGCAAGAAGCCGTTTCCACTCTGCAGGGAGTTTGACGTCCATGAACGTTACCAAATGTGCGCACGTAGCTCGTCGGCGCGGTACATCCCATCTCCTGGCACAACGCCAAATGCATCATAAAACACTGGCACATGCTGGAGCGGGCAGTTCACGCGAAGGTGTGCCGGCGCATGCGGGTCGTTCAGCACTTGTGTCTTCGCAGTCTCTGGTCGTTTTACATCGCGCTCGTTCTGGCCAATCGTTAAAAAGAATCGCTGTTCAGGAGTAAATCCATCTTTATCAGTGCGACCGGTACGTGCAAGCTCAGCTTGATATGCATCAAACGCGATTAAAATGCCACCAAGGTCCGCGATATTTTCTCCCAGCGTCAGTTTTCCGTTTACGCTGATGCCTTCTACCGTCTGCGCACCATACTGTTCGACCAACAATTCACCTAGGGCATCAAAACGTTTTCGGTCCTCAGCTGTCCACCAGTCGTTCAAATTCCCATCACCATCATACTTAGAACCCTCGTCATCAAAGCCGTGCGTCATCTCATGGCCGATGATTGCACCAATGGCGCCATAGTTCACTGCGTCGTCAGCATCAGGGTCAAAAAACGGAGATTGTAATATGCCTGCAGGAAAGACAATCTCGTTTTGCACGGGGTTGTAATACGCATTCACCGTCTGTGGCGGCGTAAACCACTCCTCTTTGTCTACTGGCGTGCCTAAGCGATTCAAGTTTCTGCGAAATTCGTATGTGGTGATGCGCTCTGAGTTCCCATAGTAGTCATCAGCACGTATGACAAGTCCTTCGTAGGTGCGCCATTTTGTTGGATAGCCAATCTTGCGACGCATTGAACGCAGCTTCTCGACAGCGCGAACTTTGGTCTCTTCGCTCATCCATGAAAGTCCGCGGATTCGCTTCTCGTATGCGTCAAAGAGGTCTGACACAAGGGTATCGATTTTCTTCTTTGCGGATTCGTGGAAGTATTTTGCAACATACAGCTGACCAAAGAGTTCGCCCAGGTGGCCATTCAGCGAATTCAATGATCGGCGCCACTGCGGCTTCATTTCTTCTTGCCCAGAGAGTGTTTGGCTGTAGCGAAAATTCTCATCAATAAAATCTTGGCTTAAGAGGCCAGACGCATCGCTGATCACATCCCAGTCAAAATATGCTTTTAAATCATCGAGCGGTTCATCAGCGAGTACACGGGCTACCTCCTGCATGTACACTGGTTCCGGTACGAGCAGATGCTCCTCCATAGGGATCCCAAGTCCTGCGGCATAGGCATCCCACGGTACGTTGGGTGTCAGCTCTTTCAGTTGGCCCCACGTCATTTTGTGATAGGTAGCGTGGGGGTCTCGGAGCGTCACTTTGTCTAATGTGGCGCGAGCAAAACGCGTTTCGATGCGCATGACAATCTCCATTCTTTTTCTCGCATCGTCTTCGCTGTAGCCAGATAGTTGGAGTAGCCGCACGATGTGTTCTTGATATGCAGTGCGCACGCGTACATGTTCAGGGGACGAGTCGAGATAGTAATCGCGGTCGGGCATGCCGAGTCCACTTGAATCGATATGAAATATGTATGTAGAGCTCGACTTAGAATCAACGGCGACGTATGGATTAAAAAAGACTGAACTGCCGTGCACATGGTAGTCCGCTAAAAGCCCAATGAGTTCTTCTCGGGTTTCGACCGCTTGTACGCGCGCCCGATCCTCATGCATGGGCTGTGCCCCAAGCTCATTTCTGCGCTGCATATTGTCCGCAGAATCATAAAAATCAAAACACATCTGCTCGGGTGTGCCTGCGACACGCGGACTTGCAGCGCGCATATCGAGGATAGAGCGCTGTTGTTCGAGTGTGCGCACGTGTAGTTCTTGAAACGAGTTCCAGCTGGACTCATCCTTTGGAATTTCTGCCTTTTTGACCCAGGTGCCCACAGAATAGTGGTAGAAGTCCTGGCGCGGGTCAACGGTCCGGTCCATGCCAGCGACATCAAAACCCCAGTTTTCAGGTGTATGCTCCGTCTCGTTGTTCATGGGCTGTATTGTAGCAGAGTCGCGAGATTGCCACGAATTTGGTATCATATTTGGATGACAGTCAATGAGGTGCGACAAAAATACTTTGATTTCTTTATCGCGCGTGGGCATGTGCGCATTCCATCAGTACCCCTGGTCCCCGAGAACGATCCGACCACGCTTTTTGTGGGTTCGGGCATGCAGCCCCTGATTCCGTACTTACTTGGTGCACCGCACCCCTTGGGGACGCGTGTAGCGAACGCACAACTTGCATTTCGTGCGGGCGATATTGAAGAAATAGGGGACAATCGTCACACCTCGACGTTTGAAATGTTAGGTAACTGGTCATTCGGCGATTATTTTAAGGCAGAACAGATACCATGGGTGTTTGAGTTTCTCACACATGAGGCAGGGATAGACGCATCAAAACTTTCTATCACGTGTTTTGAGGGTGACGAGCGTTTTGGCTTTCCAAAAGATACAGAAGCAGCAGACATCTGGCGAGGACTCGGTATTCCAGAGAATCATATCTATTATTATGACGCGGGGAAGAATTGGTGGTCACGCTCGGGCAAGCCGGATCAAATGCCTGCAGGCGAGCCTGGCGGACCGAGCTCAGAAATATTTTATGACTTTGGTACGCCGCACAATCCTGCGTTTGGCGAGACGTGTCATCCAAACTGTGACTGTGGTCGCTTTATGGAGATAGGAAACTGCGTTTTCATGACGTATAAGAAAAATGATGATGGCACATTCAGCAAACTACCAAAAGCAAATGTGGATTTTGGTGGCGGGTTGGAGCGTATCGTCGCCGCGTCGTTGAATACGCCTGATATTTTTAAGATAGACACCATGTGGTCGACCATCCAGGCTATTCAAACAAAGACTGATGCTGTCTACGAGCATGACTTGTTAACCCGCTCATTCCGCATCGTCGCTGACCATCTTCGCGGTGCTGTATTTATGATTTCTGATGGCGTGCTCCCGTCAAACACCGAGCAGGGGTACATACTTCGCCGGCTTATTCGTCGCGCCATCCAACATGCTGACCGAATCAGTGCGCAGACCGTTTCGCTTTCATCACTTGCTGAGACGGTGATAGCGCCGTACAAAGACGTGTATCCGCGTGTTGCAGAAAAATCTGACTTCATAATTGCAACACTAGCTGACGAAGAAGCGCGATTTAGAAAAACCATACAGGCAGGGATGAAAGAGTTTGAAAAGCTCGCCTCTAAAGACATTTCAGGTGTCGACGCGTTCATCCTTTTCTCAACGTACGGTTTTCCTGTCGAACTCACCGAGGAGCTTGTGCGCGAACGCGGGTTCTCAGTCGATATGAAGGGGTATGCAGATGAAATGACAAAGCACCAAGACGCATCGCGCGCAGGGTCAGAACAAAAATTCAAAGGTGGGTTGGCTGACACGAGTGAAAAGACGACTATGCTCCACACGTCAACGCACCTTATGCTCGCTGCGCTCAGAAAGTATCTTGGCGACCACGTACATCAGGCAGGTTCAAATATCACGGCAGAGCGCACGCGCTTTGACTTTACGCATCCAGAAAAAGTGCCGCGCGATGTGCTAGATAAGGTAGAAGCATATGTAAACGAAGCGATACAAAAGAAGTGCGATGTCGTCATCGTACAGCGGCCAAAAGAAGAAGCAAAAGCAGATGGGGTAGAGGGGAGCTTTTGGGAGAAGTATCCAGATGTCGTGAATGTATACATGGTCAAATGCGCTGATGGTTCTATCTACTCTCAGGAGTTGTGTGGTGGTCCGCACGTGACGAATACCGGGACTATTACCGGTACTTTCAAAATCGTTAAAGAAGAGGCGTCGTCTGCAGGCGTCCGCCGCATCAAGGGGGTTCTCGAATAAATTGAATAGAAACTGGCGTTATACTAATTGAATGAGTACGGAGATACTGCTCGACGTAGAGTCGGGGTCCGTTGGTGCTGGCGTTATTATGGACGGCGCTTTGTCGCGCACCATCCGCGCTGCGTTTGGACGCGAGACTCCGCGTGATGCGCGTGCGTACCTACCGCAGTTAAAAACTGCTCTCGAAACTATTCTGCCACAGCTGGCACAGACGACACCAACCACTATCCGCATTGTTATTTCAGCGCCATGGTATTTGAGTAAAATTGATTATCACGCAAAGGAGACAAAAGAGCCTACCAGATTTACTAGGGCTGCGATAAGCGCGTTGATACCTCCGCCAGACACGTCACGCGGGGTACTCGTCGAGTCTGGCCCCATCGCCATCACTATTAATGGATACCACACACGTGTACGCGTACCGCTTATGGGTAGAAAGGTTGGAGTGCGAAGCTACACCTCGTTTATAGATGCAGAAACAGAAGCAGTAATTGATGCAGCGCTTGAAAAAGTATGGCCGCACACCGCGCGGAAGTATCACACCTTTCCGCATCTTGCGCCAGGTATTACAGAGACTAAGCGCGGCGAGATTCTGGTGCGTGTCGGCGCAGAATCGACTGATATATGTCTTATGTTTGGCGGGAGTGTGCTCCGCGCAGGGATGATAACTGAAGGTGCGCGTTCAGTAACACGCCGCGCGCGCCCAGACGCGAGTGTAGATGCAGAATCGCGCTTTGCACTGTTGGATGCGGGTGCGCTTTCAGAAAAAGAAACGCTTGCAGTTAATAAGCTCCTGTTGGATGCGAGCGAGCCGTGGCGGACAGAATTTAGTGGGCTCGTTGCGGTGATGGCGGATGCATATCCCATCCCGCCTGCTATTCATGTGGTGGTAGACAAGGAATCCGCCTGGTTTGCTCATGTGTTGACATTAGCGTCAGCGGGGAGCGCCATTGATGTGTTATCGGGCACAAAAGAATCCACTGATATTCCTCTTGAAATTTTGACACGTGCTATACTCAAGAGCAATGACTGATCGTCGTTCAATTCAAGATATTATTCCGCCGGCGCGTTCGCGCCCGGTGCGCCCAACAATAACGCCACCTATGAGTGAACAACCTGAACAGCAAAGAAGTACGCCCCCACCTCCACCATCACGAATGCCCATGCGACCACGTTCAGGTGGTGCGCTTCCATTTATATGGGTAGCGCTCATCACGGTGATTGTGCTCGCATCCATCGTTGGTCTTATGTCAACCGTCTTTCATTCTGCCGATGTTACGGTGACCGTAAGTGAGTGGAAGACAGACATTAGCGGTACATATGAGGCTGGCGGTGAGTCATCGCTCGCATACTCTCCGTTAGTTATAACTGATACGCGGACAAAAAGTGTACCCGCGACCGGTACTGAAGAAGCAAAAGTTCGTGCAGAGGGTGTTATCACTATCTATAATGCATACTCGACAAAGACACAGCGCCTCATAACGAACACGCGATTTGAATCAGCATCTGGAAAGATATATCGCATCCACGCTCCGGTTGTTGTCCCGGGCTACACTTTGGTAAAAGGGGCAAAAGTCCCAGGCCAAATCACTGCGCAGATCTATGCGGATGAGCCCGGTCCCGATTTCAACACAGGCCCTGGTGACTTCACCATCCCTGGATTAAAGGGTACGCCACAGTTTAAAGACACCTATGCAAAAAGCACTGAAGCGATTGACGGTGGTTTTATAGGACAACGCGCTGTTGTTGATAAGACAGTCCGAGATGAGGCGGTGCTTGCACTCAAAGCAGAACTTGACCGTGCACTCCGTGACTCGATCGCCACAAAAACACCCGCGGGCATGACGGTCTTTCCAGATTCTGCACTCGTTACATTCCGTGAGAGTCCCGACACTGCAGAGGGGGGTAACGCAGTTATAACGGTGAATGGGAGCCTCGAAGCCCCGATGTTTGTTGCAGAGGATTTGGCACGCGTACTTGCAGAGCGTGTGAGCATCGACAGCTCACTATCACTCACGCTTAAAAACCCAAGTGAAATTGGATTTACAAACACCGCATCAACGTCATATCAGTCAGGTAGCCCCATCAGCTTTGCACTCTCAGGCATAGGGGATATTGGTCTCGTTTTTGACCCAGAGGGTCTCAAGGCTCGCATCGCAGGTAAGGGGCGCGCAGAGCTTGAGGGGGTCCGCAAAGAGTACCCAGGCATCCAGTCGTTGGCCGTCACCGTGTACCCATTTTGGCTCTCCACTATCCCTTCAGAGGGGGGTATAGACGTCGAGGTTATTAGCGCGCTTGACCGTACGCGATAGAGCGTGTACACTAATTAAGCCTACATCGGATCGAAGCATGGGAACCACGAACGACGAGGCAACTGGCATGGTGACTGAAGCCCTGCCAAATGCACTATTTCGCGTTCTCATGGATGATGGCACTGAGGTCCTCGCATACCTAGCGGGTAAGATGCGTCTGCATCGAATTCGTGTATTGATAGGGGACAAGGTGACATTGATACTCGACCCATATGGCGGAAGAGCACGAATCGTGCGCCGCCAGTAGGCAAAAAATTATCTGAAACTATGAAAGTACTAGCATCAGTAAAAGTCCAAGCGGCGGGAGACATCCTCGTTCGTCGTCGTGGACGCATTTATCGTATCAATAAAAAGAACCCACGTCGTAAGGCGCGCCAAGGATAACCTATGAGATTGAACGGTATATCACTTCCTGATAATGAGCAGATGGTCTTCGCACTGACGGCTATTTATGGTGTTGGCATGAGCCGCGCAAAAGTGATCCTTGGAAACGCAAAAATTGACCTCACAAAAAAAGCAAAAGACATTACGCAGGACGAAGAATCGCGCATTCGCAAAGAGATGGAAGGCATGACGCTCGAGGGTGACCTCCGTCGTGAAATTGGCGGTAACATAAAGCGTTTGAAAGATATCAAGGCATTTCGTGGCGTTCGTCACATGAAGGGGCTCCCCGTACGCGGTCAACGCACCAAGACTAACTCTCGCACTGTGCGCGGTAACGTCCGTAAGACTATGGGTAGCGGTCGCCGTAAGCTTGAGAAAACCTAAATCATAGTATGGGAAAAAAACGCGTTAATAAAATGCAGGGTAGTGGTGTCGACTCGGGGAAGCGCGAGCGCACTTTGTCGAAGGTTTCAAAGCGAAAGATTGATGTCGCGATTTTGCACATCGAGTCTACCTTCAATAATACGAAGCTTACACTCACTGATGAGAGCGGTGCTGTCGTTATGTGGAGCTCAGCAGGCGGCCTTGGATTCACCGGTAACAGAAAAGCGACTCCGTTTGCAGCAGCAAAGGTCGGCGAGGTTATTGGCGAGAAGGCGACGACCATTGGCGTTAAAGAGGTCCACGTCTATATTAAGGGTGTTGGTGCAGGACGCGAGTCTGCACTTCGTGCATTTGCAGGAAAGGGTATTCAGGTCCTCTCGATTCATGATGTCACGCCAGTCCCGCACAATGGTCCACGTCCGCCTAAGCCTCGTCGCGTCTAATATTATTTTTATATGATCATCGGACCAAAGTACAAAATCTGCAAACGCCTCGGCTCAAACGTTTTTGAGAAGTGCCAGACAAAGGCGTTTTCACTCGCGTCACAACGCGTTGATACAACCAAGAAGAAAAAGCGTGCAGGCTCTGACTTCAACCGTCAGTTGTTGGAGAAGCAAAAGCTTCGCCTTATGTACGGTCTTACGGAGAAGCAGTTTTCTACCTATGTTAAGAATGCACTCGAGTCAGGTGAAAACCCAGCGGCACATCTCTTTGCATCGCTTGAGTCACGACTTGATTCTGTCGCGTACCGTCTCGGTTTTGTTACGACACGTCGTGCTGCTCGTCAGCTAGCGACGCACGGCCACCTCACTGCAAACGGAAAGCGCCTTGATGTACCTTCACACCGCGTGCACGTTAATGATGTCATTGCAGTTCGACCAGGCTCTGAAGGTAGTGCATTGTTTGCTGGCCTTGAGGACCGACAGAAGGAAGCGACGCTCGTTCCATGGCTTGCACTTACATCTCCTAAAGAGGGTACGCTGATATCTGCTCCACAGTTCGGGGCACAAGATTCTATTGTTGACTTTGGCGCTGTGTTTGAATATTACACGCGTTAAGGAGCTTATTAATGAGTTAATCACGATTGTGTTATGGACTACTCAATTTTACTTCCCTCTAAGCCTCGCATCGTCTCGGAAGAGAAGAACGTTGGTGTGTACGAGATTGACGGCTTCTATCCTGGCTACGGCCACACGATAGGAAACAGCCTTCGACGTATTATTCTTTCGTCTATTCCTGGCGCAGCAATCACCAGCGTAAAAATCGATGGTGTGCCGCATGAGTTTTCAACCATGAATGGCGTTAAGGAGGATGTTATCGGTATCATTTTGAATTTGAAGAAGGTGCGCATCCGCATCGCTGACAACGCGCCACACTCGCTCTCACTTAATGTAAAAGGAGCAAAGACGGTGACCGCAGGTGACATCATTGTGCCTGGTCAAGTTGAGATTCTTAACCCTGACCAGCACATTGCAGAATTGACGGACAAGTCCGCACATCTTGAGATTGAGCTTACTGTTGAGTCTGGCCTGGGCTACGTTCCAAAAGAAATGTTGCAGAAGGATAGACTTGAAGTTGGCGCTATTGCACTCGACGCCATCTTTACTCCAATTCGTCGCTCAAACTACGAAGTTGAGGACATGCGTGTCGGTGACAAGACAAACTTTAACCGCCTCCGTGTGACCATCGAGACAGACGGTACGCTCACACCGCGCGAGGCTCTTGAGCGCTCGGTCACCATCATGATTCAGCAGTTGAAGGCAATCGTTGGTTTCAAAGAAGAGGAGATGCAATCAGCTGGCGAAGAAGAAGCAAAAATGACACAGGCACAGGAGGACACCTTGAAGACTCGCATCGAGGACCTCGAGCTTTCAACACGTACTGCAAACTCACTCGCGACCGGTTCAATCCGCACGGTGGGTGGTTTGGCTCGAAAGACCGAGAACGATATCCGTCAGATTGAGGGTATCGGCGACAAGGGTGTCGAAGAAATCAAGGACGCACTCAAGCGCTTTGGTATGTCATTGAAGAAGGACGAGTAAAAACATATGCACCACCACAAAACAGTACGAAAATTTGGCAGACAAGCTGACCAGCGGGTCGCGCTTCTTCGCTCACTCGTTGAGGCGTTGGTGCTTAAAGAGTCCATCGTCACTACTGAAGCAAAAGCAAAGGAGTTGAAAAAGGTTATCGAGCCCCTTATCACCAAAGGAAAGAGCGGCACGCTCGCGGCGCGACGCCTCATCCTCTCAAAGCTCGGTAACCGTGAGCGCATTGCAAAGAAAATTATGGATGTGCTGTCACCACGCTACAAAGATCGAAAGGGTGGTTACACACGAGTGACAAAGATCTTTAAGCGCTCATCAGACGCTCGTAAGTCGGCACTTATTGAACTCGTTTAATCTTATGGATACCATCACTTACACAATAGATGCAAAGGGGAAGGCGCTTGGTCGCGTCGCGTCACTCGCGGCCACGTATCTTATGGCCAAGAATCTCCCGACCTTTGAGCGTCACAAAAAGCCAAGCGTAACCGTCGTCATCACGAATGCTTCAAAGCTTTCAATCACGATGAAAAAGAAGAAGGATACCAAGTACACCGGATACTCTGGATACCAGGGCGGCTTTCTTCAGGAGGACCTTGTCGCACTTGCGGCGCGCCGTGGCTACGGCGAGGGCTTGAAGCGTGCAATCAAGGGTATGATCCCTGATAACAAGCTTCGACCAGACATGTTGAAGCGTTTAAAAATTTCTGAATAAGTATGGCTACAGCAAAATACATTGAAACGGTAGGACGACGAAAGACCGCATCAGCACGCGTTCGCTATACTGCTGGCTCAAAATTGAGCATGACCATAAACGGTAAAACGCTAGAGAGCTACTTTCCAATCAAAGAGCATCAGGCTGCAGTTATGGCTCCGCTTACACTCGCAGGCGTTATGGGGACCATTACGGTTGTAGTTTCAGGCGGCGGCGTTAACGGACAGGTAGAGGCAGTGCGTCACGGTATCGCCCGCGCACTCATTGAAGAGGATAGTACGCGTCGCACCGATCAAAAGAAAGCAGGGTACTTGAAACGAGACCCGCGCGCTAAGGAGCGTCGCAAACCAGGACTCAAGAAGGCCCGCAAGTCTCCACAGTGGTCTAAGCGTTAGTATGAATGATGCGCAAAAAGAAGCGCTTTCAGCTTCTGCGATTAGCGCTGTCCTCACACCTAAGCCCAGGTTAACCCTGGTCGTGCCGAAAAATCTAGAACGAGCTCGTCCGCATGATAGGTACATGGAGACCGCGAGGAGTGCGAATGATGCACTTGCACAGCTTGATGCTGAAGTAAAAAAACTTGACGCGCTCGCTCAGGTGCCCGCGCCGAAGGGTGATGATGAGATCTTTGAGATGAGAGTGACTCGCTCCGCACGCGGGTATGTAGGTACGTCTGAGTCATCGCTCTTTCCACGTTTAGTTATTTTGACCGGTGCAGCGCTTGCAGGTGCTGCGGCATATGGCATTGGATTGGCATACTACACTTTTCTGATTGCTCCCATACTTGCGGCAGCCGCGTTTACACCCGCTATTGTGTTGCTTGGTGCAATTGCGACTGTTCTTGCACTGCCAACACTGCGTGTTACGCTTGGACTCGGCGCCGCAGCGATTATGGCCGCGGGTGTAGCATTTTTTGCCAATGAGGGGTAATGTAGTGTATTGAGTAATAATATAAAAATATATGAGGTCAAAAGACATGCAGTATGCAGGGAGAGACGCGCTTGTTGAGAGAAATGTTAAGGCATGGCTGCAGGCGCAGCAGTCATTAAAGCGTCCGTCAAAGGATGGAGCGCCCAAGACAACTATTGCTGATTACATGGCAGAGCGTGAACTGAAGGAGATCCAAAAGAGACGCGACATATTCTAGCGTGCGGATGGTATGTCGTCTAAAGAACTGACTCCACAGCGCCGCAGAGAATTGGTACTGAAAAATCGTGAATCGTGGGCGACTGTGCACTATATGAATAACTACAGTCTGCGACACGGTGAGTTTCCTATTAATCCGTTCGCTTTTAAGACGTATCGGAGGTTAGAGGACATTACTCTTAATCTTACGCTCCGCAAGGCGCGAAGATCGTTTCGCTAGACAGCGTAGAGGTCAGGCCTTATACTCTCAGATATGCAAAAAAAGAACACGCCATCGATTGAAACTAAGGAACTCGCCTATGTCCTTAAGGGGATGACTCCGTTTACACAAGATAGAGAGGTTAATGATCGCATCACTGAATCACTTATTGCAAAGCCTGTTTGGTCAAAGACTGAGCTTGAAAGAAATTCACAAGTTCACGATGAGTGCGTAGCCATGGAAGATGGGCGAGGTCGCTGGAGTACGCTCCCCAAACGTGCTCGAGAGCGTGCATTGAACCGAGCACACAAGCATGTTGATTTTCTTTTTAGAGAGGCGGACAGACGAGAGAGAGCACGAGCCAAAGAGGTGATAGGCAGCGTCGAGGTGATAGGCCGCCCTCGTGTGATCGGTTTTAGGTTTTCATGGAAAAAGTAGTCGAACACAAAGAGCGGCGGACTGCGCTTATGCAGAAGGCGCGAGAGACAAAAAAGAACGGCACCGAGAATTGGGTGTCGTATTGGGTCTACCTTGCGCGCAAGGAGAACAAAAGGCTTGTTGGAATGAAAAAGCCACCTGTGCACCCAAGCCAGCATTTTTGACGTTTTTTGATATACGTGCTATAATTCGTAGATGAACGAAGCACAGCGCCTCGCGCGCAAAATCCTTGGGGTTGAAGGCTCTTTCACAGAGGCTCATGCAAGTATCAAATCAGATGCAGCTCGTGAGGATAAGACAGAAGGAGCGTGGTTTGTACGTGATAAGTATTATTGCGATGAGCCTCGCTGCAATGCATATATTGGATATAAAGAGCTTTGGACCGACGAGAAAGGTAAAAAGTTGCGCTCACATAAAGGTAAAATATATCGTGATATGTCGATGGATCCAAACCATCAGGTCATTAAAGGCATCCGTGGTAATAAACACTATTGCGGCAACCATCGAAAATAGTCATTTGAAATTTTTTTAATACGATCTACAATGTACTCACATGAGTGATGACGATATTGTAATTGATACAGAGGCTGACCTTGGCGATGGCGAGGCTACGCCAGAGATGAGGCTAAAAAAGCTTCGCCTAGAACGCGATGAGGCGCGAAAGAATGCGAGCGAACACCTTGCGGGCTGGCAGCGCGCAAAGGCTGACTATGTAAACCTTGAACGACGTATGCGAGAGAGCGGGAGCGAGGTGAAGCGCATTACCATTGCAGCGCTCGTGCTCGATATATTGCAGGCCTATGACTCGTTGCAAATGGCAGTACTCCACGCCGCCGGCACGCCAGCAGAGGCGGGGATACGCGCGACCTTGAAACAGTTAGACGACGCACTCGTCACCCATGGGGTGAAGAAGATACATCCACAGAAAGGTGATGCTTTTGATCCACACACTCACGAACCGATGCAGACAGTTGCAACAGATCAAAAAGAGGAGGATAATACAGTAGACACGACGCTCCAGACAGGGTTCAAAATTGACGACGTCGTCATCCGTCCGGCGCGCGTGACTATTAAACATCTAACCTAAAACAACATGGGTAAAATCATCGGCATCGATCTCGGTACGACCAACTCTGCGGTTGCGGTTATAGAGGGTGGTCAGCCACGTATCATTGAAAACTCAGAAGGTAATCGCACCACACCATCTGTTGTGGCGCTTTCAAAAACAGGCGAGCGTCTGGTGGGGCTCGTCGCGCGACGCCAGGCGGTCACCAACCCAAAAAATACCATCTATCAGATTAAGCGTTTTATCGGCCACACGTTTGACGAGCCGGGCGTTGAAAAGGATCGTGCGTCAGTACCATTTGAAATTAAGAAGACGGCGGCTGGCGGTATCGAAGTGACGATGGGTGATAAGGATTATCGCCCAGAAGAGATATCTGCAATGATCCTCGGTAAGTTGAAGGCAGACGCAGAAAAGAAGCTTGGCGAGCCAGTTACACAGGCTGTTATCACCGTGCCTGCATACTTCAATGACGCACAACGCCAGGCGACCAAAGATGCAGGTAAAATCGCAGGCCTCGAGGTTATGCGTATTATCCCGGAGCCTACCGCTGCGGCGCTTGCATACGGCTTTGATAAAAAGAAAGACGAGAAAATCGCAGTCTTTGACTTCGGTGGCGGCACATTCGATGTCTCAGTTCTTGAGGTGGGTGCGGACGTGATTGAAGTTAAGTCGGTTGACGGCGACGCACACCTTGGCGGTAAGGACCTTGATCAAAAGATAATGCAGTGGCTCGCAGAAGAGTTTAAAAAAGAGAGTGGCATTGATGTTACACAGGATCCGCTCGCGCGACAGCGCTTGGACGAAGCGGCAGAGAAAGCAAAAATCGAACTATCGACTGCAGTTGAGACTGAGATTAATATTCCATTTATCACGTCTGACTCGTCCGGTCCTCGACACCTGCTGGTTAAAATGACACGAGCAAAGCTCGAAGAGCTGGCGAAAGAGCACATTGATCGTGCAATGCAGATCACTAAGCGCGCGATGGATAACTCACCATTTAAAGTGGCTGATATTAACGAGGTTATTCTCGTTGGTGGACAAACACGAATGCCTGCTATCCAGGCTGCCGTAGAAGCTTACTTTGGTAAAAAGCCGCACATGGGTGTAAACCCAGACGAGGTAGTGGCGGCTGGCGCAGCTATTCAAGGTGGCATTCTGCAGGGCGACGTCAAAGATGTATTGCTCCTTGATGTTATCCCACTTTCGCTTGGTATCGAGACTATGGGTGGCGTCGCTACTAAACTGATTGATAAAAACACCACCATCCCGACTTCAAAGTCGCAGGTATTTTCTACGGCCGCTGATTCGCAGACAAGTGTTGAAATCCATATTGTTCAAGGCGAGCGCGCGATGGCGAACGATAACAAGTCGCTTGGACGCTTCCATCTCGATGGTATCCCACCAGCGCCACGGGGTATGCCGCAGGTTGAAGTGACGTTCGACGTTGATACCAACGGTATCTTGAACGTTTCTGCAAAGGATAAAACGACCGGTAAGGCGCAGTCTATCCGCATTGAGGCACGTTCTGGATTGTCAGAAGATGACATCAAGAAAATGACGGCTGATGCTGAGGCACATGCTGAAGCAGATAAGAAGGCGAAGGAGCAGGCTGAGGTGCGTAATCACGCCGACACGCTCCTCTACACAGCAGAAAAGTCGCTTTTAGATCACAAAGAAAAACTGCCAGCGGATGTCGTTACGAGTGTACAGAACGCCATTGATGAACTCAAAAAAATAAAAGACGGTGGAGATATAGATGCGATAAAGCAAAAGACAGAGCTCCTCTCGACTGAAATGCAGAAAATTGGCTCTGCTATGCAGCAGCAAACACAGCAGACGCAGACCCCGCCAAACCCAGAGACTCCGCCCGAAAGTGGAGCTGGGGCTGGTCCTACAGAACAAAAATAGGCATGGCTGGCTCAGAAATAGAAAAAGGAATTTTAGGAGTCAGAACAATTGCGATTGTAGATGGTGGCATGCAAACCATTGATATATTGTCCTACCCGGCTATAAAAAGCATGTATGAGGAGCCTGTTCAGCTCCCACTTCTGTTGCAGATATTGGAGCCTATTCCGCGTCAACAAACAATGGTGAACGCACAGTTTCCGCGGGCAATGCGTTCACCGCGTGGTAACGGCGTTGTGCGGGCCCGCGATCACAAAAAAAGTCGAAAATAATATGGCACAAGATTACTATCAGCTGCTTGGCATAGATAAATCTGCAACAAAGGATGACGTTAAGAAGGCGTTTCGGACGCTCGCGCATAAGTACCATCCAGACAAGAAAGGAGGCGATGAAAAAAAGTTCAAAGAGATAAGCGAGGCATACGCAGTGCTCGGTGACGACAAAAAGCGCGCAGAATATGATGCATATGGTCGCACGTTTGCTGGCGGTGGTGGGCAGGGGCAGGGGACCGGGTTTGAGGGTTTTGATTTTTCGCAGTTCGGTGGATTTAACCAAGGTGGATTTGAAATAAATATTGATGACATCTTTGGTGGATTCTCAGATATCTTTGGTGGTGGTAAGCGCGAGCGCAGAGGACGCGATATATCGATAGACCTGGAACTTTCATTTAAGGACGCTGTGTTTGGTGTCGAGCGCTCGGTACTTCTTAATAAAGACTCAACCTGTACACAGTGCACAGGCTCCGGTGCTGAGCCCGGGAGCAAGTTAAAGACGTGTGCGACCTGTAACGGTAAGGGTCAAGTGGTCGAGTCACAGCGCTCGCCGTTCGGTACTTTTTCAGTGAGTCGCACCTGTGCGACGTGTCATGGTAAAAAGCAGGTACCAGAAAAGGCATGCAGCGTGTGCCGTGGTATTGGTGTGGTGAGGCGCCAAGAAGAAATACGAATTGAAATTCCAGCTGGCATCGATAATGGGCAGGTCATCCGCATGGGCGAGATGGGTGAGGCTGTCACCGGGGGGAAGTCAGGGGACCTCTACATCAAGGTGCATGTGACCGCAGATAAGCGCTTTAGACGAGACGGCTATACTATTCTCACCGATCTTCCACTTAAGGTTACAGACGCGCTCCTAGGAGCAGAATACACGATTGAAACACTAGACGGTACAGAAAAAATTACTATCCCACCACTCAAATCACTAGACGAATCAGTCCGTATTAAGGGCAAGGGCGTGCCACACGGTAGAAATACTCGTGGCGATATGCTCGTGCGACTTCGTGTTGAGTTTCCACACAAACTGTCTCATGAGGCCAAGACGCTCATCGAGAAGCTTCGTTCAGAGGGCATCTAGATACTGAGCCATGGATATTGCGCCTGCCTTGACAGGTGGCATTGATTAATTGTCCTATTTATGATAGATTACTGCCGCCTCTTCAAGGGGTCCCTTTTCATGCATTTCACCCCAGGTTCTCTATTTCGTCAATACACGGTTCGTGTGCTCGCACTCATCGTGCTCGCATCGATCGGATTCTTGACCTACAACTTTTTCAGCAAGTTTCTCATTCTGACTACTGATCGTGCACCGATACATGCGGCCGATATTCATAAAAAGTATATCTATTATCAAAGCCCAATAAACGACGGTAAGGTCGCACTGACGTTTGATGATGGTCCGACTGAGTACACACTCCCGATCGCACAAGAACTTAAAGAGTTAAACATCCCAGCGACTTTTTTCTTTGTTGGTGGTAACGCGATCGCACAGCCGTGGATAGCACGAGAAATTCACCAGATGGGCTTTACCATCGGTAATCACTCATATACGCACCGCACCAACGTTCACTCGAGTGAAGATGCGATGCGCAGAGAGTTGCTTCCTACCGAGTATATTCTTGAAACACTTCTTGGCGAGCACACCGACTACTACCGTCCACCATTCCTGCTTTCTATTGGAAGCGACGTGACGCTAAACCCGTACATTGTGGTGCCAGAGTCATCACTCTGGATTTCTGACCTCGGCTTTGTTCCGCTCGGTGCTGATATCGATTCAAAAGATTGGTACGCGACTTCGACTGACACTATCATTCACACCGTAGTTTCACAGCTCAAGGCGCGCGATGGAAAAGCGGGTGTCGTACTCCTCCATGATCGCTTCATGACATCACAGTCGGTGGATAAGCTCGCGCTAGAAATTCGCGCGCACGGTTACTCCATCGTTTCAGTAGACGAGATGCTCACCCCACCGACTACATTTGTTTTCAATAAAGACTTGTCACTTGGCTCAAAGGATAGCGACGTCGCGTATCTCCAGTGGTTCTTGTTTGATAAGGGGTATTTGCCAGTATGGGGACTCACGGGAGTATATGACATGGCTACGGTAGATGCGGTGGCCCGATTTGAAGTTGATGAGCCAGAACTTGGTCACACGACATCGCTCTATGCCACCGGTCGTTTTTCAGGCGCGACACGAGACGCGTTCAATGCACTGATCGAAGAGAAGGTGGTTGCTGCTGATGACTCACTTATCGCAGCGTCTGGAGTATTTGCAACTGCATTCACCAAAAATCTTGAGTTTGGTTATTTATACACGCTCTCAGGTCTCATCCTGGTTATTTCATGGATTATTGTTGTATCAGCGGCACTCATCGCGCTTAAGCTCGCCGTTGTTGTCCCACTCCATATCTATCGTCTCTTGCGCCCTTCGCGGCCAGTAGCAGCTGGTGTAGGTGAAATGAGCGCGACAGTATTGGTCCCCGCGTACAACGAAGAGGAGTGCATTCATGCCACACTCAAATCACTTATTGCACAGACTAATGTTGATCTTGAAATTATCGTTGTAGATGA
>JBDKFU010000043.1:0-7525 GCA_039798565.1 Candidatus Parcubacteria bacterium | reverse complement strand
GGCGACCGTTGATGCGCGCAAAGACTTTTCAGTAGAAGAGTTCCCGCCACCGAAAACGGGCGCTCAACCAGTAGCTTTTGAAGCTAGTTCTGATCAGCAGATTGTGGATGCAAAAGAACATGAAGCATCAGAAGTAGTTGCAGAAAAGACCGTCACGGTCCCCTCCCTCGCTGAGCTCATGAAGTTGTCTACCAGCTTGTCATCCTACATAGATACGCAGGCGAATATTTTTAAAGACATGGCTGATGGACTGACACGGATACTCACCGCGTCTTCGTCTATCGCGACCTTTAGAGACATGATGCTCTCTGAGGTTCTCGCGTTTGGAAAGCTGGCACCAAAGGTGCAGATAGATCTTGACCACGTCATCGAGCTTGTGCGTGGCGGGCGTGCGACGGATGCGGAGATTGCTGCGGCGTATGCCAAGGCGGACGCAGGGATGCAAGAGTTGAATGCGCGCGCCCACGCCGCGACCCAGCACTATAACCGTGCAACGATGCAGGTCACTAATTCAGTCTCAGAGGCAGGCTATGAAACGAGTGGTGCAGATGGTGAGACCGTAGAGCTCGGGAGCGAGAGTATTGATCAAATATTTCATCCAACCGACTGCCAAGAATATGTGGGGCGCATAGGTGGGGCTGCAATACGAAGGCTGCAACTGTATCTCGATAGCTTGCCTCCTGGTGATGCACGTAGACCTGGGGTTATCGCTGCGATACAAAGAATTGACCGCATCATGGGGATAGTGCGTGATTCGTCAGTGTCAACCGGCTACGTCGAAGCGACAACCCAAAGCATACTGAACTTGAGACGGCTTGCGGCCGGTGCCGAGCTCGATATTAAGCGCATTCTCCGCACAACCATACCCCGAGACGAGCGCGTAATTACTTGATATTTTGGGTTTTCCACAGACTATTTTCTAAAGGACATTGTAAAGGACATCTAAAGGACATATCATAAAAGAGTTAGATTATTAGCGTAGTTTTGATTGCTTACACGTCCTCAACAATATTCAAAAAACTGTGACGGAGTAGAATCAAAAACACACAAAACCTAACAGAACAGCCGTGGGGGGAACTCCCCACGGCTGTTTGCATAAAGTACAATGGTTGTATGAAATTTGATGTCCCAGCGCTTCTTAGCCCCAGAGGAAAGTTTGCCGCAACGGAGAAGCAGATACGAAATTTTAATAGCTGTGTTCAACGCTGTAATCGTCAATATAAGAGCAGAAAGGGTCCGCTGTCAGAAGGAAAGCATCAAAAGTGTCTCGTCGGGTGTGATAAATATCTCGAATAGAAACTCCAAAACCGCTAGTCGACGTGGTGGGCGGAGCGGATTTGTTTAAGTTCCGCTTCTTCAGCTTCTTCTTGTGCGCTCTTCCCTGCCTCACCAAGCTCGCGGAGCGCGCTGTCCTCCATTGTTGAAAGGACACGTACCTTCTCTTCTAGGTACTCTTTTGTATTTTTCTGTGGGTCATCAAGCACTTCTTCAAGGAGTGCGTGGAGTATCCAGCCGACGCGTGGCCCGCCGCGCTCGCCCAACATTTTCATAACGTCGTTTCCGTCCACTTTCAGCATCCCTACTGTTATTGGGTCGCGCATAGCTTCGTCCACCATCGCCATATACTTACGTAGTCGAAACGGCTGCTCTTTTGGCCTACCGGTACCAATGCGGTCACAGATGCGGAGTTTCAAAAGATCTTGAATATTCTCCGGCCCGACGTTCGTGATGATACGGCGCACCGCAGACAGCGTTATCTGGTCGGGGTCAGAAAAGAACATGTGCCAGCGAACGAGCTTTACCACCTTGTCGATAACCTCGGTTGGAAATTTTAAATCCTGCAGTGCCCTTTTAGTCACTTTTGCGCCCACCACCTCGTGACCATGAAAGGTCCAGTCCTTTTTTTCTTCTGACCAGCGTCGTGTTTCTGGTTTTGATACGTCGTGGAAGAGGCCAGCAAGGCGGATGGCGAATATCCAATCTTTGTCAGCAGCGTGCTGCATGGTGCGCATCAAGTGCTCGAACACATCAAACGAGTGTGCCTGATTCTGGTCGACGCCTATCCCCCGCTCAAGGTCGGGCGCGACGTGTTTCAAAAGTCCCAACTTTTGCATGGTCACGATCGCGGTCATCGGCTCTTTAGTCTCGAGTATGCGGATAAGCTCGTCACGAATACGCTCTTTAGAGATGTTAGCGAGGTTTGCAGAGTCGTTATAAATTGCATTTGCTGTGTTCGCTTCGATAACAAAGCCGAGCTCTGCAGAGAGGCGCACTGCACGCATCATGCGGAGTGCATCTTCTTTGAATCGTTTGTCGGGGTCGCCGACCGCGCGGAGGCGCTTTTCTTTCATGTCCTCCCTGCCCTCATGTTCATCTACCCACTCGTCTGTGTGTGGGCGATATGCGATGGCGTTTACAGTAAAGTCGCGACGTTTTAAGTCGTCACTCAGTGATACGCCAAACTGGACAGACTCAGGGCGGCGAGCATCTTTGTACTCCCCCTCTGCTCTGTATGGCGTCACCTCGATAACTTTAAGCGCCGGATCTTCTGTCTCAATTTTGACACCAACAGTACCAAAGTCGTTTTCATAAAACGAGTCAGGAAAGACAGCTTGTATCTGCTCCGGGTGTGCGTTCGTCGTTACGTCCCAGTCCTTTGGCGTTCGTCCAATGAGGATGTCGCGGACACAGCCGCCAATAAGGTACGCCTCGTACCCCGCCCGCTCGAGCGTCTCTGCGACCACCAGTACTTCAGCTGGAATAGCGGTTTTCATTGTTATATTGTACAGTTACATTGTGACATTGCGCCCGTAGTGAAATGGATATCACGACTCGCTTCGGACGAGTTATTCTGGGTTCGAATCCTGGCGGGCGCACATACTTTTGAATAAAAGATTGCTTAGGATTCGAAGGGAGCGGAGCTCCCCGGCTCCGAAGGAGGAATCCTGGCGGGCGCACCAAGAAGTTTTAAATGTGCGGGTAAGCAGGGCTTGCCGCACTTCGTCGCTCTGCAATATTCGAGCAAGCTCGCTATTGCCTTGCTCCTAGTGCGGTTAAAGGGAATCGAACCCTTGTCTCATCCTTGGCAAGGACGTGTTCTACCACTGAACCATAACCGCAACTTGTTATTTATAGCATATTCCCCTCCCCGACCAAAGGTGTATACTACTCCGCATGGGAGCTATAGAAGCGCAGCAGAAAGAATCGGCCTTTAAGGAGCGCATGCCAGCACAGCTTCGCGAGAAGCTAACATCCCTCCGTCCCCTCTTAGAGCGGGATGTCGTGGTACATGTACACGTTGGGTCACAGCCAGTTCATGGAAAGCTCATCGCTGCCCTACCCACCTATCAAAACAGACAGCCAGCTATCGAACTTGTCCTTATAGAGCAACGCGGGATAAAGTGTGGAAAAAAGAAGTATTGCATATCGGACACCAGACAAATCGAGGATGCGACACAATATGCAGTCACTCAGGCCAATAGAAAGCACAAGCCCTGGCCTGCTCGTTTACTCGAGAGCTTTCACGTGAAATAGCGGTATTTTGTGGATATACCTGTGCTGAAGGTGCATAAAGGACACATGTCCGATGCCTGTCCGATACATCGTCCGATAACAATATGGCTTAAAACATAGCTTTTATAGAATTTGATCTTTTTGTTTCACGTGAAACAGTTTCATGTGGAACTCTTCATAATTGCCTGCTAGACTGCCGTCATGGCGCGTCACAATGATGTTGGAAGGATAGGGGAGGACATCGCCTGCGAGTATCTATCAGCCAATGGCTACACCATTCTCGAAAGGAACTTTAGGAGACCATATGGTGAGATAGACATTGTTTCCCGTGAAATGTCTGGTCAGGTTGTATTTGTAGAGGTAAAGGCAGTTTCACATGGAACAAAGGGTAGGCCAGAGGATAATGTCCACCCTGAGAAGCTAAGAAAGTTGGGCAACACCATCCAGGCATATCTGGCGGCCCATAAGCGGGTAGAGGACTGGCGATTTGATGTAATCACCGTGAAGCTCGATCCGTCCTCTAAGAAAGCCTCTATAGGACATCTAAAGGACATTATTATTGGGTCATAGAGTCTCGACACATCTCCCTGTATGATATAGACTATATGTAAATATAGTTTATGAGTAAAGTAATCAATAAGGACTTCGGGGCACAGATAGTTCGACTTCGACTGGAAAAGAAAATGACCCAAGCAGGTCTAGCTAAGTTAGCGGGCATCCATGTGACCTTTTTGTCTGGAGTTGAGAAGGGACAAAGAAACATTTCCATAGATACGGCACAAAAAATTGCTTCCGCACTAGGAGTGCAAATCTCTGAACTTTTTTTCCAGGACAAGGGCCAGTTTGCTCGGAAAAGGATAGCGACCCCCATAAATTTTGTGAAACTAGGAGGTACCTGGGATATGCAGGTAACGGCCGATGGGCTCATAGGCGATGGGCAGTTAGATGACAAGCGATTTGCTGATGTTGAAGGTGAAACGGGGCATAGTGAAGCGGCACTCGTGGGGGAGTTGGAGAGGTTATTTACAGAGACCAAAAGTCTCCATACTGCCCTCGATAAGCATTTGCCCTGGGTGCCAGAGATAAGCTCGTTAATCTATGGAAACTTCTATCCAATCTTTAGTGGTGACTCTTCGCACTACAGAACTGCAGTTATGGCGCCTGCGGTCTCGTACTTACTAAAAAGGGCGACGCAGGAGCCTGATAAGCAGCTCGTCGCAGGTATGGGCACGGATACGGTAGACATCCTGCTACCATACTTAGATGTTTTTCTGTTCGATAGGAGTGACATTTATCCAATACTGGTTTCGGGTGCAAACTTAAGTTTTAGAGAGGAAAACTCTGATGCGCCAAAAAACTTTCATGACTTGGCGCAGGCGACGCACCTACCACTCCAGCCAGGCGCGTACTACATATTTGATCGCACCATTTTTAAAGGTGGTGACATAGTTAAAATTGATCCGAGCGAGCACCCGACGACTATCGAGGGTATGACGACCTTTTTTGCTCCGCAGCGCACCCATGCGCGTGTGGGTGTTCTTGAGACGGGGAACATACGCCGTGAGGAACATGTGGGGATGCGAGGTCCGGTGATAGGATATAGCGCACAAGAACTATTTGAAGCAATGAATGCAGTGCTAACAGTGAATCTTGGCGATATGCCCGATATCGACTCAGCTGTGCAGCAAATGCAAAATGCAAAAGCGATTGTTGTTGTGTCGCACGCGCTGGGTAACGTGCCGTATCCGATACGACACGCAGCTATTGATGCCGCAAAAGCGGGGAAGTTGGTCATCAATGTGAGTCGCACGCTGATGGGGGATACTAATGAGCGATACTACGTCTCTTTAGGTAGTGCTAATGAGCGCGAGCTTAAAGGAACTGAGTACCATATAATCGCTGGCGGACGCCTCAGCAACCGCACTGCAAAGTCACTTCTTGTTCGTGCAGTTCTTGAGGGCCGGGATCAGATGTCCGCTAACGTTCTTGTTGAACAGTATAAGGCGCGGACCTTCTGAGGCTTGCTCTATTTCAAAAACTATACTGATGAGACGTTGTCGTGTATAGTACAGAAATACGGGACGTCGTATACCGGTAGTACGCCTGGTTTGGGACCAGGTAGATAGGGTTCGATTCCCTACGTCCCGACTGGAGAAAGAAAGTGAGCGCTTGTGCTCACTTTTTTCGTAAGGAGCGGATGAAGCGTCGCGCTACATCCCGACGTGGCATTAAGCAGGCACTTGTGTCTGCTTTTTTCGTAGAGAGGGATGCAGCGTCTCGCTACATCCCGACTGGGTCAGCGAAGTGCGGATGCATCGCCTCGTCACGGTCCCGACTCGTAGAATTTGACTCAAAAGCACTGGCATGGTTTAGTTCAAGCCATGGCTGATGAACGATTGCGAGGCAGGGTAGTTGCAAGACCGAGCAGAAACGAGAGGACTCTCAATTTTGATGTGCCGGGGGGCAAGGTGGTCGTAGATATTAAGCAGAATGACCGTTCTGGTAGGCCATATACAATCACAGGCATTGATGTGAGTCCAAAGTCTATTCGTCGAGAAGGGCATGGGACGCGTGTAGTCGACAGCCTAACCGTGACTGCTCGCGATAGAAAGGCTGGATCTGTTGTTGCGCAAAAGGTGCTAACCTCGGCAGAAAGCTTTTGGCAGAAGCTAGGGTTCGTTAGAGTCACAAATAGAGGGATACTCGATAATTTTGAAAAGAAGTTAAAGTGATATGGCGCGCGACGAAAAGTTTAAACGCACGGGTATTGAAGTAACAATGGACGGATGGGACAAGATCGTCATCGTTCGATTTAAGGGTGGGGTGTGGACCAGATTTCGCGTTCGCGAGTATCCGTCTGGTCTCGATATTGAAAACACCAATACGTACCCAGAGCATAGATTTGGTGAGGGCTACGGCACGGAGGCGCTAAAAATACTGAAACGGTTTGCCAAGAATCGCGGGCACAAGATGGTTCGTGCGCGGTATGCAGCTCCAAAGGCTAGACCATTTTGGACTCGCAGCGGTTTTACACCTGAATGTACAGGTGGCTATGTGTACGAATTCGACGCACAAGGCAAATCTTGAATAGCTAAAGCGGGGTAGTACTATAGATGAAAGACATATGAGACAAGCGCAACCATCGTTTAACGCAGGTCCGAGAAGAAATGAGTCAATGCGTGTCCGACCAACTCCAGACGGCTGTGTCATCGAGTTTGATGAGGCGACTGTAGTGGTGCGGGGTAATCGACAGAGATATGGGCACGGTCCGCGCAGTATACTCGCCTATCACATCTATTCTTTTGATGTAGACCCACCTGAGCTGCGTAGTCAGGGTTATGGCACGGCCGCGTTGAACGCCATTATTGGTCAGCTGTATCAAGATGGGGTGAGACAAATGATCGCAGTAAATGTCGAATCAACCGCCCACGATTTTTGGATGCGAAATGGTTTTATACGGACGGGTAATTCTCGTGGCGACTACGTGCGAAATCTGTAGTGCCAGACTTTATAGTCGAACAACAAGTCCGGCGTAGTTGTACGGAGTATACGCATCGTCAACGAAGATAGGGTAGTAGGTGTCGGGTGCGAGGTCGAGCGTTTTTTTGTCAGTTTCAGATATCGCTTCAAACACGTTCCACTGAAAGTTATATTTCTTCCGCTCGTCGATCGTGACTCTGCGTGCGAAGCGATAGAGAGCGGGCCGTGTTGGTGCTATTTTTTCGCCTAGCGCGAGTTCAGTTATCTTTTTACGCCAATACTCCACAGAGTTGTTGGTGCTTGAGAGACTTGTCTCGACCGAGATGCAGGTCGGCACATATTTGTTGATGCAGTCATAGTCAGCGACAATGACCTTGTCGAGCCCGAGTATCGCTGCAGAAGTAAGAAGCGTTTCATACGCATCGCCACCCACAAAGCCACAGTCGTTGTTTGGAGCATTCGTGTTGTGAAAGTCGAGCACGACATCATATCCTTTCACGCGTTCCATGAGTTCACATGCACGACGCTCTTC
>JBDKFU010000042.1:0-3567 GCA_039798565.1 Candidatus Parcubacteria bacterium | reverse complement strand
AACTTTGAGTCAGATGTCGCGAGCTGCTTTTTAAGCGCACCAACGCGCGCATCGATATCCTTTTTCAACCCCTTACCACCAACGATTATGGTCGAATCTTTTGACGCAATAACTTTTTGTGCGCGACCAAGCATGGTGAGGTCTGCCTTATCGAGTTTGAGTCCCACCTCCTCTGAAATAACCGTCGCACCAATAGTGACGGCGATATCAGCGAGCATTTCTTTCTTTCTGTCTCCATAGCCCGGCGCCTTAATCGCGAGAACATTAAACGTGCCGCGGAGCTTGTTCAACACGAGCGTTGGAAGCGCCTCGCCGTCGACGTCGTCTGCAATAATCACCAATTCTTTCTTGCCGCTTTTTGCAATCGCTTCAAGCACGGGGAGGATTTCTTGAATCGAAGAAATTTTCTTGTCAGTGACGAGAATGGCAGCATCCTTGTACTCTGCCTCCATTCTCTCTGGATTGGTCACCATGTAGTGCGAGACATATCCCTTGTCGAACTCGAGACCTTCAACAATTTCTTTTTCAATACCAAATGACTGTGACTCTTCTACCGTCACCACACCGTTTTGTCCAACTTCAGAAATTACTTCTGCGATAGTCTCGCCAATTTCTACTGACTCTGCAGAAATGGTGGCGACCTGCTTAATATCTTTATCTCCTGACACTGGCTTTGCAATGGTCTTCAACGCTTTAACTGCAGCGTCGCGTGCCATCTCCATACCGTGGCGAATGCCCATGGCGTTTAGACCCATTGCAGTGTGCTTCATCCCCTCTTCGACGAGTGCTTCAAAAAGCACTACGCTCGTTGTCGTGCCGTCGCCCGCGAGGTCGTTTGTCTTGTTTGCAACCTCCTTCACGAGCTCTGCGCCCATGTTATGGAACTTGTCCTTGAACGAAATCTCTTTAGCGATGGTGACGCCATCGTTCGTCATGTGCGGACCACCGTACCCCTTGTCCAAAATCACGTTTCGTCCTCGTGGGCCGAGTGTCACCTTGACGGCACGCGCAGCCATCTGGATACCGGTCTTTACCGCGTTTCGCGCATCTGCATCAAATAGTATTTTCTTTGCCATACGGTTAGTTTAGGACTGCTAAGATATTTGTCTCGGCGATGACGTAGTATGTGACACCTTTCAACTTTATTTCATCGAAGCCGTACTTTGAAAACATCACACGGTCACCAACTGATACAGAGACTGGCATGCGTGCATCGCCGTCTTCATTCCACTTTCCAGGCCCCACCGCGACCACGGTGCCCTGCTCTGGCTTTTCTTTAGATGAATCGGGGATAATAATACCTGAAACCGTGGTCGTGCCCATCTCTTCTGCCGACAGAGGTCGGAGTACTACTCGATCATTCAACGGGACTATGCCGACAGACGAAGTTGCTCGAGCTGGAGCTGTTTTTTTCTGGCTTTTTTGCTTCTTAGGGGTCGACTTTTTAACCGCTTTTTTCTTGCCTTTTTTCATACGTACGGTGCGATTATTACTATTAACGTGAGTCAAATGAAGTATACGCAGAGCGCCCCAGTGAGTCAATAAATGGCCAATTGCTTACAAATAGGGGTGTGCTATACTGTAAAAAGCTATGAATTTCTTGTCCCTGCTTGCGGGCAATCTCGCCCCAATTATGGCCGTTGTCTCTATCCTCATCATTGGAGGTGTACTTTTGCAGACGCGCGGCGCTGGACAGGCGGCATTCTCTGAAAGCAATCAATCCACGTTCTCTACCCGCCGCGGTGGAGAGTTGTTTGTATTTCGCGGTACACTGATTTTAGGAGCGATATTCATCATCCTGTCAGTCGTCGCACTCATAGCCAAGTAGCCCCTAGTCTCATAATTCATCATCTTCGTTGTCTATGTACGACCATATCGTGCGCGTAACTGCCCATTGGCGGCCCACCGACTTCCTTGTCGCTGTTGTCGTAGTTAGCCTTGTCGCTGCCTCACTCGTCTGGGGACTCGCAGCGCTTTCTGACAAATACACCATCCAGGTGCCGTCACGCGGCGGTGTTTTTGAAGAGGTCATAGTCGGCTCACCGCGATTTATTAACCCGGTACTTGCCCTGTCAGACGCAGACCGCGACGTCACCCGCCTCACCTTCCGCGGCCTTATGCAGAGCACGGACAACGGTATAGAGCCAGATCTAGCAGAGTCATACACCGTTTCTGATGATAGAAAAACATACACTTTTACACTCCGCGACACCACCTTCCACGACGGTGAGCCCGTTACCGCTCAGGACGTAGCATTTACTATCAGCCTCATCCAAAACCAACTTTTAAAAAGCCCGCTCTCGACTAACTGGCAGGGTGTCACTGCAACTGCAGTCGATGAACATACACTCACATTGACGCTTGAAAACCCGTATGCCCCCTTTCTTGAAAACCTTACCGTAGGGATACTCCCAAAGCACATTTGGAAAGACGTAAAAATTGATGAAGTGCCATTTAGTCCAAGAAATATTTCTGCTATTGGTTCTGGGCCATACAAAATTACAGATGTCACCAAAAGCGCTGACGGCGTCGTTACTGACATTAAACTGTCAGCCCACTCGGACGAGCCAGAGCCATACATTGGCACGGTGCGACTCCACTTTGTTGCAAATCAAGAGTCGCTGCTCACCATGTTTGAAAAAAATCAGAACCTCGCCGCGCACTCGATACCCCCGAGCGACGAGCGCACCGTACATGAAGCAGTTTTGGGTAGGATATTCGCCGTATTTTTGAATCAAAATAAAAACGCCCTGTTTGCAGAGGCGGCAGTTCGTGAGGCGCTTGATGCCGCACTTGACAAACAACTCATCGTTGAGACACTGTTATCAGGATTTGGCTCTCCAGCAAACGGCCCACTGCCACCTCAAAAGTTACTTACCGCCCCTGTCGCAAGCACATCGCTTGAAGCAGCGCGAAACATTCTTGAGGGCGCCGGATGGGTGCTCGCTGACGGTGTCTACCAAAAGACCGTTAAGAAAGAGACCAAATCACTCGAGTTCACACTCACGACCTCTGCAGCTCCAGAACTCAAAGGTGCTGCAATCATGGTGGCTGAGATGTGGACGGCGCTCGGCGCACGAGTGGATACACAGTTCTTTGAAGCAAGTGACCTCGAAAATTTGGTTATTCGCGACCGCGACTATGACGCACTCCTCTTTGGCGAGGTAGTCGGTCGCGAACACGATTTGTATGCCTTCTGGCACTCAAGCCAAAAGGACGACCCGGGACTAAACATCGCGGGGTATGCCAATATCAAAGTCGACGCACTCCTTGAAGCTGCACGCGTTGCAACATCAAGCACTGCGGCAAGTGAAAAAACGAGACAGGCCGCGGACATCATCAGCGATGAGTACGGTGCCCTCTTTTTGTACGCTCCACACTTTGTGTACGTCACACCAAAAGCGACCAACCTCACGCTCGGCTCTATCACTGCAGCCTCTGATCGCTTTAACAGCATCAGAACATGGTATGTCGATACTGACCGTGTCTGGCCCATCTTCAAATAAATTATATTTAAAAATTTAGTATTATCTTACAATCTTCATGAATTCACCTTCTCCTTCTAAT
>JBDKFU010000041.1:0-7537 GCA_039798565.1 Candidatus Parcubacteria bacterium | reverse complement strand
GCTCGACACGACTTCCCTGTCGATTTTTACAAAAAAACTAAGCATTTCGTACTGGGATTTGCTGTCTGAGGGTATCCGCTACTACTCATTCTCACCAGACTCAAAATCTCTCATCTATATCGATGATAGTAAAAATAACCCGACGCTGTATCAGGTCAATTTAGAAAAGCTTTCGGGGAGCGAGCTGGTTTCAACGAGAATGTTCAGCCGAGAGTATTCTGTCGCTGATGTGGTGTGGAAGGATAACGACACCATCTTCTTCATCGCAAATCGCGATGGCCCGTACGCGTGGGCGCTTTATGAATACACATTAAAAACATCATCGCTGGCTAAAATTGCTGACCAAGTGTCGTATGCAGACAACTTGTGGATGATGGGCACCAACCTCCTTTTTGCGTATGCAGATTCGTCTGGTGTGCGATCAGCGCTCTATGACACGACCACAAAATCTATTAAGACATTTGTACTGCCATCAACAGGCGCTATTCAGACAAAAGGTACCGCGGTAAAGCTCGCAAAAGATCTAACCGGTACATTCTTCCTTGAGGCAAATAAAAACTCAGATACGCTCGTGGTATGGCTTCATGGCGGCCCGTATCGACAAGTATCGACGGGCTTCCATCCATACTTCTCGTATGGTGGATACGACTGGGTCATGGAAAAGGCGCGAGCTGCGAACGTCGGTATTTTAAAGGTGGATTATCCGGGCTCTGCGGGCCGAGGGCGCCTCTTTGCAGAATCTATCACCAAGCAGGTTGGTGTGAAGGATGCACAAGAGACAGCGGCTGCGGTCGCCGATTTTGCAAAGCGGAATCGATACACCAAGGTGTATCTCATGGGTAATAGCTATGGCGGCTATCTCGCGATGAAGATGCTCGTCGATAAACCGACCGCGTATAAGGGGGCGATGTCAATTGGCGGTGTCGCAGACTGGACGACGATGTTGACTGCGCTCGACTCATCTATCTTTAACAAGCAGTTTGGTGGTACCGTGGGTGACGCGAATGCAAACTACAAGCTGTATAACGATGCATCTATCTATAACCGTGTTGAAAAACTGTCAGGTCAAAAGTTTATCTTAATCCATGGCGAGAAAGATATGACTATCCCGTATCGTCAGTCAGAGGGGCTCGCCGCGTATCTTACGTCACTCGGTAAGGCGAACTCGCTCATCACCATGGCGGGCGAGGACCACGTATTTAAAAAGACAGAATCGTTTGAGCTTCTCTGTCAAACTGTCCTAGGTTTTGTGGAGAAAACTGCAAACTGCGACCTCTAGTATGGCACAGCGTAAATTGAAATATCCAATCAAACACTGGAGCTATTCGTCGTTGATGTCTTTTTTGAGGAACCCGCTCGCGTGGCACAAGCGATACGTCGATAATGTCCATGATATGCCATCGACACCTGCCGGCGTCATAGGCCGTGCCGCGCACGTCGCGCTACAGCATTTCTATGGCGGGTTAGGAAAGGAGGCCGCGATAGCGCTCGGTCTCGAGCATTTACGAAACGTAGCCGACTTTGAGATTAACTTTGGCGTTCATAAAACTCGCCGCGCACAAAAGGCGCGACGAGTTGAAATGGAGAAAGAGCTTTTACAGGCACTGTCGTTTTATCTCGCGAGGCCGCCAAAGTACAAGGTACTTGGCATAGAGATAGCGTCCGTTGCAGAAGTGCCCGGTGTGCCACTCCCGGTAAAGGCCATATCTGACCTCGTTGTTGTTTCAAAGGTCAACCCGCACGGCGTCGACATTGTCGACCATAAGTTTATTGATTCGTTTAGCGCACACGGCGTCGACAACCCACTCTTCATTATGCAGGCGCTCTTCAATTACTACACGGTGCTGAGTGAGTTTAAGCGCCCTGTGTACCGCTTCATACTCCAAGAGTGCAAAAAGCGTAAGAACAAAGACGGTTCGAACCAGATGCGTCGCACGGTGCTCGAGTATGCCTCCTTAGGCGAAGAATTTAAACTTTTCAAGCGGCTTTTAAATGACGCCTCACACGAGATAGCGCGTGACCGCCTGTATCTGCCTAACCCCTCAGATATGTTTGAGGGGAAGAACTCTTTTGATATCTACCGACTTGGATTACTCGAGGGCAGCGTCGATAATTGATTTCACTGTAGCGTACGGCTGTGCGCCAGCGATGGGGATGGTCTTACCGCTTTTGGTGATAAGAATGTTGTGCGGGGTGCCTTGTCCGCCTGACGCAACCGCGTCATTAAACTCCTTCTGGATCTTCTCGCTCATGCGACCTGAGTCATAGCAGGTTTTGAACGCTGCAATATCTGTAACCCCTGCCTCTCCTGCGTAGTCAGCGATTCTCGTCATGTCCGTCTTCTCATTCAGTGGAGCGTAGGTGAAAAGTACGTCAAGGAACTTCCAGTACGCTTCGTTACCGGCGAGTTCTGCGACACACTCTGATGCTTCAGCAAGCTTTGGTGCGTTCGGGTGGAGCTGGGCGAGTGGGAAGTTACGATACACCCACGCGACCTGGCCGGTCGTGCCATACTCGTTCATGATCTCCTTCATGGTCGCGTGGTACTGCTTGCAGAATGGGCAGTCGAGGTCAGAATATTCAATAATAGTTACTGGCGCGTCGGGGCTACCCAGACGATGATCAGCACTCGTGACCGGCGGGACCTCAACTGAGGTGTCTGTCGGTGTACCTGCTGCAGGCGATTGTCCTACAAAGTAAATGGCAACGGCGATAAGCGCACCCGCGACAACGATAGCGAGGGGGATTGAAAAGTTATTAGCTGCGGCAGGTTGTGTTGGTTCCATACGTTAATTCTATGATTATCCTCACATGGTACCATAGGCAAATATGGAGCTGTGGAGTGCTGCCCTTTTGGGTCTTGTGCAGGGTATCACCGAGTTTTTACCCATTTCTTCGACGGGCCACCTTATTTTGGCACGTGATATTTTTGGTATCGGAGGGGACAACGGCCTCGCTTTTGATGCAGTCTTACAGCTCGCCACCGTAGTGGCCATCCTCGTCTATTTCTATCAGGATATAGCAAAGCTCGTTCGCTCCGTTTTTGATTCGCGCATGGTACCCGAGCGACGATTGGTAGTGGGCATTGCGCTCGGCACCATACCGGCACTCATCGCGGGCTTCTTTCTAGAGTCTTACATGGAGGCTGCCTTTCGCGACTCGACTCTTGTCGCCGTCACACTGATTCTTGGCGCGGTTTTGTTCGTATTAGCAGAACACTTCGCCCGTGTGGTGACCACGTTGCAGACCGTGTCATACCTCAGGTTGTTTGTGATTGGTTGTTTTCAGGCGCTCGCGCTGGTGCCAGGTATGAGCAGGTCGGGTATGTCGATAGTGGGCGGTATGTTTGTAGGTTTGTCGCGCGCGGACGCTGCTCGCTATAGTTTTTTGCTCGCCGTGCCGATACTCATGGGTTCTGGGTTGAAAAAATTACTCGACCTTGAAACAAGTGGTGCCTTGTCGTCGCTCGGTTTTCCGCTTGCAGTGGGCTCGCTTGTTGCATTTATATCGGGCCTCCTCGCCATTCATGTTCTCCTTAGTATGGTGCGTGCGTACCCACTCACTGTTTTTGCAGTGTATCGAGTACTGCTCGCCGTCGCGATATTCTTTTTTGTTGTTTAAAAGGGTAGCGTGTGCGTAAGCCGAGTCTCTTCTTTAATATGCCAGCGGGCGGTCTCGAGTGGTACATCACGCTTGGTGCCAAAATCGTCATATCGAATCTTGCCGTTCGCGAGCGCGTAGTCAAAAATCTCTTTGGTTATCTTTACGTCATCTAGACAGTACTTTTTGACTTTTTCTATTTTACCTTCAGCCCACCAGCGGACCGCGTCGAGACCTGAGCCGCTTTTCTTTTTACCCAGCGTACCTTTGGCGACCGAGTCGAGTTTGATGCGTCGACCGAGTACATTTCTAATCTCGGTGAGGAGGTCAATACTTTTTATTTTTGTAAGGTCGCCGGCGTAGTAGCGGTTTAATATCGGGATATCAAAGTGGTCTGAGTTGTAGCCAATAAGTACATCCGCGCGTTCGATAATGGGCCAGAGCTGGGGCAATTCTTCTACCGTGTAAGCGATCAAGGAGTCTGTCTCAGAATCATGCACGCCCACTATCGTGAGCTCCATGAATTTTGGATCAAAGTTACCCGGGACGGCACTCGATGTTTCGATGTCAAACGTTATCCTGCGCATGCTTTCGGTACGTCGTCTATCGGTAGTATCTGCTCCTCTCCGGTCACAAGGTTTTTTATTTTCAGTTTTCCACTCGCGGCCTCGTCGTCTCCATAGACCGCTGCGTAGCGGATACCCAGTTTGGTCGCCGCCTTAAGGTGATCGCCAACTTTGTCGTGTTTCATCCCGAGCGCCACGTTGAGCCCCTTGCTGCGGAGCGTATCAGCAACGTGTGTGGCTTCGATAAGTGGAATGAGGTAGAGTCGCGCGCTTGATGCAAGGGGTGGAAGCAGCCCGTGTGTTTCAAGAAATAGTTGGACACGCTCAACACCCATACCAAATCCGACACAGGGGACCGGCTCTGACCCGTAGAGTTCAACCAACGTGTCATATCTGCCTCCACCTGCAAGTGAGCTCGCGTTCTCAGTTGACGTGTCAAAGATTTCAAACACCATGCCCGTGTAGTAATCAAAGCCACGTGCGATTGTTGGGACGAACTGTGCGCTCTCGACGCCACGCGCACGGACACGTTCGATAAGTGTGTTTACCTCAGTGCTTTCTTTGAGACACTCATCGAGTGGTTGGGTTGCAAGCTCACTCCAAAGCGTTGCAAACTCGTCCGGTTTTAATTTATCTCTTTTATCGATAAGACGAACAGCGTCCAGATACTTACTCTGGTCCTTGAGGGCGCCCTCTATTGATTGTTTGAGCAGGTTGCGGTCATTAATGCGGATCGTATACATATCTCCCGTCGCGCCCAGTGCCTTGAGGACTGTGTCTGCAAGTACCAACAGCTCTTCATCTGCTGATTGGTCTGCGACACCAAAAATGTCAGCGTTCAGCTGCCAGTGTTCGCGGTAGCGGCCACGCTGTGGGCGGTCATATCTAAAGAGGTTGGGGATAGAGTACCAGCGAGCAGGATAACCAAGTTCTCGTTTGCGTGCGGCGACCATGCGCGCGACTGATGGAGTCATCTCGGGGCGTAGTGTCACTGAACGGTCACCACGGTCGGTAAATGTGTACGTTTCCTCTGCGACCATCTCGGCGTTTGACTTGATGGTGTAGAGTTCTGTCGCTTCAAGAACCGAGGCATCGTACGCTTCATAGCCAAAGAGCTCTGCGGTGCGACGCATCGCGTTCATTACATATCGCCGCACGCGCTCGTCCTCGGGATAAAAGTCCCGCACTCCTTTGTATGAATCCATATTATGCGTGTGCACCTTCTTTATTCTGTTGGTGCATGTTGGTTTGTGCCTCGCGGATAAGTCGCTCGACGCGTACCGGGTTTCTCGCGTCTTCAAATGAAAACTCAGTCTTTGTACCTGCTGACTGCACCTCGATACTACCAAAGTCGAACAGGTTACCCAAAATGCCGTTCAATTCTGTATCAATGTCTTGAATGTGGTTTAGGTCAAGGATGGTCGCGGTGTTTCGACGAAAGAGACCCTTTTGGTCGATGTCGATGATGCGCCAGTTGGTGACTATCCAAACGTCAAAGTACCAGTCCGTCCATCTCACCCACAAAAACTGCCAGATAATAAGCGCCCACAACGAGCCTAAAAATCCTGCCATCGCTCCGATTTGTGCGACATCGAGCCCGCTCTGGCTCACCACAGCGCCAAGGACGGGCACAGCAATAAAAGGGATGATGAAAACAAAGCCGAGCCCCACGATATGAAAGACGAGGACGAGCCAGTGGTGGCGAACTACCGTCACGAGGTGCTCGTTATCCTTCAGGTCAGAAATACTGAGGAGTGAGAGGTTCATACCGTGAGTGCCACAAGCGCGGTGAGGGTTATAAGAAACAAAAAGCCGGTGCCCACAGCATAGATAGGGATAGCGAGCCAGACCCCCGGATACAGGTTTGCATATTTAAGCCAGTGGTAGAGGAGTGCAAAAGCGTGGTACGCGACGACTAAAAATCCAACAAGGAAAATAAGCCAAAACACTATCATCGCTTTATTATAACAGAATAGCGTTCGACCCCATATTGGTCGCGGTGGGTAGATGCTTCGAGTCCAATCGATGTTGCAGTAGTCTTGATTCGCTCTGTATGTTCTGGCTCGTGCTCTATCCAGAGTTGGCCATTAGGTAGCAGGCGCTCGGGTGCACCTGCAATAGTTCGATGGATAAGTGCAAATCCATCATCGTCTGCAAACAGCGCTTGATGCGGTTCGTGTGCAAGCACTGTTGGCTCAACTCGCTCGCGACGTGTATCAGATAGGTATGGTGGGTTCGCGAGTATAAAGTCGTAACGCTCGTCTGGGGGCAGCCCCTCATAGACGTCCGATATATAAAAACTTGGCGTGCTTAAGGGGCCCAGGCGCACAATGTTTTTTCTAACAGTTGCAAGATGTTGTGCATCAAGTTCTGCAAAATCAACATGGACGTTTGCAACATGGAGGAGGACCGCACAACCAACACAGCCTGATCCAGCAAAAATATCTAACACACGTGCACCAGGATGCTGTTTTATCGCTTCAATCGCTTTTTCTGTCCACCACTCCGTTTCAGAACGCGGTATGAGCGGGCGCGAGTCGAGCTGGATGTGCGCACCTAAAAAGGGTATCCAGCCATGTTCATATGCATCGGGGAGAGGAATTGACATTTTCGTTGTGTGGTATAAAATCAAATTGCTTATATAACTATACACTATGCTTTCAAAACTCTTTGAAGGATTCAGGAGAATACAAGACGAAGCTCGCGCTGCAAATGACAGAAAGCATTTAGCGGCTATTCGAAGCATGGCGTGGATACCCGCATCGACAGCGGCTTTTAAACTGTTTTCCAAGAGCACTGATAAAAATCGTGCAATCTCACGCGCGGAGCACGTCAAGTTGGTGGCTTCAGATATTGCGCGTTCAGGTAGAATGATTACCCCAGATTTGGCCTACTCAATCGCTATGAGCGCTTCACGAGAAGTCGAAGGGCATACCTTTGCAGAGGATTTAACAGAGGATAAAATGCGTGCAGGTATCGCAGAGCTCAAGACGGAGCTTGGAAAAAATAAGGGTCGTTAAATTATTGGACTTGGAGGTCGAGGGTTGGGATGTCATTTTGTATTTCTTCCCATCCATCGGGGACGTCGCATGGCGTGGGGAACTCGCGTATCTCGCCATCCATCGGGTTACGAGCAGAGGTGACTACCTGGATACAAATCTCCATGTCTTCAGACTGGGTCGATGTCGCGGTTGGTGGAACAAGTGCATCATTTGACCATAGGTCGCCACCATACTGGGTGTAGGCGAGGTACCCAACAGCGATGACAAGCAATCCGATGACTATGTTCTTTACCATATGCTAAAATCATACCATATGCGTATCAACTACTGGCACATCATTTTCACCCTGTTTTTTGTTGTACTTATGTT